>DVIZ01000051.1 GCA_018710905.1 Candidatus Scybalomonas excrementigallinarum
ATTAAGGGGATTTATAGGTATATTGTTTTTGGAAGAGACAATAGAAACGATGACTGGAAACGGATTAATGAGGGATATTAGAAGAATATAATATTTTATGGCACTTCGATAGGAAAGTTTGCGAATAAAGGCGGAGTATCAAACATCTGGTATTCTGCCTTTTTGTTTTCTATATTTTTATGTTGAGAATCGATGTTGAAAGTGTTAGAATAAACAAGGTATGCAAACAAGGAATAGCTAGAATAAAAGGATTTTTACTATCTCGATTGCGGAGCAACAGCAATTGATGGATGAGAAATCGTTGATAAATATCATAAAAAAGTAAGGAAATAGAAAGTTGAGGTTTTATGGAAACAATTGAAATCACATATGAACAATTAAAACAGTTGGCGAAAGAGGAATATATTCTTGTAGATGTTCGAACAGAGGCACAGCGAGGATATGGAACCATCGAAGGTGCTGTTCCTATTCCTTATAAGCGTTTAGAAGAAGAAAAAGCGAATTTTTCAAAAGATAAAAAAATTATTTTTTATTGTACAAGAGGCGTGATCAGTAAAGACGTAGCGGAGCAATGGGCAGAGGAAGGATATGAAGCCCATAGTTTAAAAGATGGTTATACTGGTTGGCTTGTATCAGAAATGAATCAAAGTAAAGAAAAAGAAGAGGAAGAAAAAGCAAAGGCTGTGGAAAAGAGTATTCGTAAGAAGTTTCACAAACAGCTTTTTTCAAAATTTGCAAAAGCGATCAATGAATATGAGCTGGTACAAGAAGGCGATAAAATTGCCGTTTGTATTTCTGGTGGAAAAGATTCCATGTTAATGGCAAAATTATTCCAAGAGTTAAAATGGCATAACAAATTTCCTTTTGAACTTGTATTCCTTGTAATGGATCCAGGATATAATGCAGTCAATCGTCAGATTATCGAAAACAATGCCAAAATGTTAAATATACCAATTACCATATTTGAATCGGATATTTTTGATTCTGTATTTAACATTGAGAAATCCCCTTGCTATCTTTGTGCTAGAATGAGAAGAGGGCATTTATACAGCAAGGCAAAAGAACTTGGATGTAATAAGATTGCCTTAGGACATCACTATGATGATGTCATTGAAACGATTTTAATGGGGATGCTCTATGGAGCTCAGGTGCAGACAATGATGCCAAAGCTTCATAGTACAAACTTTGAAGGCATGGAATTAATTCGTCCAATGTATTTAATTCGAGAAGATGATATTAAACATTGGAGAGACTATAATGAACTTTATTTTATTCAATGTGCGTGTCGCTTTACGGATACTTGTTCGACTTGCAATCCAGATGGTTCTAGTTCCTCAAAACGAATGGAAGTAAAACATATGATTGCCCAGATGAAAAAGAAGAATCCATTTGTTGAGAGCAATATTTTTAGAAGTGTTGAGAATGTAAACTTAGATACGGTTATTGGATATAAACAAGGTGGAGTAAGACATCATTTCTTAGATGAATATTAATTTGGAATAGGAAAAAGATATCGTTTCTTATGGAGCAATAAAAGAGAAAAAATATTTGCATCTTTATCCGAAATATGTTAAAATGAAACAAGAAAAAACAGGATAGCGATTGTAAAGCAAGCTAAACCTACATATTGAGAAATAATCAGTGATAGATCCCTGTGTGAGAAATCAACAAAGACTTCTATCATTTCTATCCATATCCATAAGAAGTTTTGGATAATGGATTTATTTCTCATGTGCAGGTTTTTTTGTTGTTTATTTTTGTAGATAGCGTACAAGTTTAAAAAAGTAAAAATAAATGGCAAAATGAGTTGAAATTATGCTCATGAAAGAAGGAAATTTTACCAAATATGAGGTGGATTAGAGATTGAGATCTCATAGAAAAGGATACTTTGTGGGAAAGTGAATGAAAGTAGGAGATAAGATGAGGATACACAAAATTCTAAATAATAACGTAGCGGTTATTTTAGATGAATCAAAGCATGAGAAGATCGTTATGGGTAGGGGAATCTGCTATAAGAAAAAGGTGGGAGAAAATATTGAGGAATCAATGATTGACAAAGTCTTTTCTCTTTCCACAACAGAAGCTAGCCATAAGTTTCAAGTTCTAATAGAAGATATCCCATTAGAGCATATTGAGATTGGAGAACAGATTATATCAGAAGCGAAAATTCAGCTTGGAAAGCGATTAAATGAGATGATCTATATTTCTTTAATCGATCATATTCATACAGCTATTGTGCGGTTTTTAGATGGGATTACTGTTAAAAATGTTCTACTTTGGGATATTAGAAGATTTTATAAAGAAGAATTTCAAATTGGACTTTGGGCAATTGATTATATCGAGGAAAAATTAAAAGTTCGTCTACCAGAAGATGAGGCGGGGTTTATTGCTCTTCATTTGGCAAATGCGCAAATGGATGAAGAGAAAATGCACAATATGTATGAGATTACAACGATTATGCAAGAAATTGTGAATATTGTAAAATACTTTTTTCAAACAGATTTTGATGAAGATGATGTTTACTATTATCGGTTTATTACTCACTTAAAATTTTTTGCAAAGCGTTTAGTGGATCATACCACTTATGAAGATGATGATAGCGATGACTTATTAGAAGTCATTCGTTTGAAATATAAAAAGGCATATCAATGTGTGGAAAAAGTAGCAACTTTTATGAAAAAGAAATATGGGTATCCACTTTCCAAAGAGGAATATTTATATTTAACGATTCACATTGAACGTGTTCTTCATAAAACAATAAAATCTTAATACGCATGTTAGGATAGTGACATTTAGTTGGCTAAACCTTCATAATTGCATATATTGCAACCCGAAAGGGATAGATAAAAAACAGATGGAGGTAAAAAACATGGGTAAATACGAAACCTTGGCAAAAGAAATTGTCAAAAATATCGGTGGAAAAGAAAATGTAATCAGTTTAACACACTGTATTACAAGACTCAGATTCAAATTGAAAGATGAGAAAAAAGCAAATGACGATGTTCTCAAAAATATGGAAGGCGTTGTCACCGTGATGAAAAGTGGTGGTCAATACCAAGTAGTCATTGGAAACCATGTACCAGAAGTATATGCAGATGTGATGCCATTGCTTGGATTGGAAGAAGGAAAAGCAGAGGATACCGAAGAAAAAAAAGGTGGAAATCCATTAAATCGTCTGATTGATGTGCTTTCTGGAATTTTCCAACCAATCTTAGGAATTATGGCAGCTTGTGGTATGGTAAAAGGACTTAGTGTTTTATTCCTTACTCTTGGGCTTTATGCGGAGGCAAGTGGTGAATATCAAGTGTTAAATGCCATTGGTGATGGACTCTTTACATTCTTACCACTGTTCTTAGGATATACAGCAGCCAAAAAGTTTGGATTAAAGCCGATGCTTGGACTCGTAATCGGTGCGATTTTATGTTATCCATCCATTCAAGCTGATGCATTGAAAGCGAGTGGAGATGCCCTTTATACACTGTTTCAAGGGACAATTTTTGAGTCCGATGTATATATTGAGTTTTTAAAAATTCCGATTATCGGAATGAACTATACATCAACGGTAATTCCAGTTATCTTTGTTGTATATTTTGCTTCAAAATGTGAGAAGTCTTTTAACAAGTTCATACCAGATCTTGTAAAATTCTTCTTCGTTCCAATGCTCACGTTAATCGTTGCGATTCCTGTTGGATTTATTCTCATTGGACCAATTGCAACATTCGGTTCTAATTTAATTGCAGAAGCGGTTATGACTGTAAGAGATTTTAGTCCGATGATTGCAGGAGCGATTGTAGGTTTAACATGGCAGATTTTAGTTATCTTTGGACTTCATTGGGGATTTATTCCTGTTTACATTAATAATATTATGACAAATGGATATGACAATGTTATGATGCCATTCTTTGCTTGTACCTTTGCCACATCTGCAGTTGTACTTGCCATTTTCTTTAAAACAAAAAATAAAAAATTAAAAGAGATGGCGCTTCCAAACTTTATTTCTGGTATTTTTGGTGTAACAGAGCCAGCCATTTATGGTATTACATTACCATTAAAAACACCATTTATTATCAGCTGTATCGCTGGTGGAATTGGTGGAGGTTTTTATGGTGCGTTTAACTTCCGTAAATTCTCAATGGGAGGAATGAGTATTTTTGAATTCCCAGCTATGGTTGAGCCAGATGGTGGCTTTGGAAATTTAATTGTAGCCTTTGCTGGTGTTGGAATTACAATGGTAATTGCCTTTGTGGCAACGATGATTTTCTTCCACGATAAAGAAGAGGATAAGGCAGCATTAGAAACTTCCACTGGAAATTTAGAGACTACAAATAAGGAATCTAACAGTAGTGAACAAATAACAAAGACAAAAGAAACAGCAATGCTTGATCGAATTTCAATTGTCAGCCCTTTAAAAGGGAAAGTGATAAAATTAGAAAAAATGCAAGACGATGCCTTTGCATCAGGAATCCTTGGAAAAGGAGTTGCGATTGTTCCAGAAGAAGGAGCGGTCTATGCCCCTGTGGATGGAGAAATATCCGCCCTATTCCCAACATTACATGCCATTGGAATTAAGGCAGATAGCGGAGCAGAAGTGTTAATCCATGTTGGATTAAATACCGTTCAGTTAAATGGAAAAGGATTTGAAGCGAAAATTAAGCAAGGCGATCGAATTAAGACAGGACAGTTATTGCTCACTTTCGATAAAGAAATGATAGAAAAAGAAGGATATTGTATGGAGACACCAGTGATTATCTCCAATACGGATGCGTTCTTAGATGTCATTGATACGGACCAAGAGAAAGTGCAAGCAGGAGATCCGCTGTTAACTATTTTAAAATAGGAGTGTGAGAGTATGTCATTCAAACAAGGATTTTTATGGGGAGGAGCAACCGCTGCCAATCAATGTGAAGGTGGATTTTTATCATCACTACAAAGAAGATATCCGTCTTTTTGCAGAAATGGGCTTTAAAGTATACCGTTTTAGCATTGGGTGGACAAGAATTTTTCCAAATGGGGATGAACAAGAGCCAAATGAAGAAGGAATTCAGTTTTATGAAAATATTATTTTGGAATGTAAAAAATATGGAATTGAGCCTTTGATTACGATTTCTCACTTTGACTGCCCGATTGGCTTAATAAAAAAATATGGCGGCTGGAAAAATCGCATTATGATTGATTTTTATTTGCGATTATGTAACGTGCTTTTTGAGCGATTTAAAGGTAACGTGCGCTATTGGCTTACTTTTAATGAAATTAATATGATTCTTCATGCTCCGTTTATGGGTGCTGGAATTTATTTTGAAGAAGGCGATGAGGAAGAGAAAATAAAATATCAAGCGAGCCATCATGAATTAGTTGCCAGCGCTTTGGCTGTTAAGATGGCACATGAAATCGATCCAGAAAATCAAGTTGGCTGTATGTTTGCAGCAGGAAGTGCTTATCCGTATACTTGCCGACCAGAAGATGTATTGGAAGCCTTAAAAGTGGAACAAGAAAATTATTTCTTCGTAGATGTTCAAGCAAGAGGATATTACCCATCCTATGCGAAAGCAAGGTTAAAGAAAAAAGGATGCTATCCAGTGATGGAAGAAGGAGATGAGGAGATTTTAGCGTCTCATCCAGTGGATTTTATTTCTTTTTCTTATTACAACAGCCGTTGCATTGCTTCACCAGATACGAAGCAGGAAGAAGCAGAGGGGAATTTATTTAAGTCTGCCAAAAACCCATATTTAACTTATAGTGATTGGGGATGGCCCATTGATCCCCTTGGTTTTCGAATTACTTTAAATGAAGTCTATGATCGCTATCAAAAGCCATTGTTTGTCGTAGAAAATGGATTAGGAGCTGTCGATATTCCAAATGAAAATGGAGAGATTATCGATGATTATCGCATTGATTATTTGCGTTCTCATATTAAGGCCATGTATGATGCAGTAACCGAAGATGGAGTGGATGTGATAGGGTATACTTCATGGGCTCCGATTGATTTAATTAGTGCAGGATCAGGTGAGATGAAAAAACGGTATGGTTTTATTTATGTGGATAAACAAGAAGATGGATCAGGAACGTTAGAACGTAGAAAGAAAAAGTCATTTTCTTGGTATCAAAAGGTGATTTCATCAAATGGTGAGGTGCTAGAATAAAAATCCGATTGACAAAGTCGGGATTTGAGAATATAATCTAATATAATTATTATTGAGAAAGAAAAAGGAGGTGCTCGAGATGAATATAGTATTAAGAAGTCAGTTCTGTTGTTGCTGTCGAATGTTGCGTTCTCGGGCATCTTTGTGCGAGCGGTCTTATTGTACCTTTCGATAGCGATATATGCTTTTTAGAGTATGATACCAAAGCAAATGGATCCTGAGAATTGTAAAAACGATTCTCAGGATTTTTTTTATCCAATAATTTAAAAAGATGAAGCGATAAAAGATCAATTAATTATTGAATTAAAATATCGCCTTAATAAAGAAAAAGAGGGGTGAGAGGAAGACATGAGTGAGATTAGAAAGTAGTTCTATAACATCAGAAAAGAGAAAAATGCATATATGTAAAGATAAAAGTTTCTTTTTTTTAAAGACAGCAACAAAAGCAACAAAGGAATGAGAAAAGAGGAAAGATATGGATTTTGAATTTATAACAAATTATGCTCCTCTTTATGTAGAAGCAGGAGTCCTTACGGTTAAGATTGCTCTCATAGGAATTATACTAGCTTTTCTTATTGGGTTTATTTGCAGTTTTATTCGTATGATGAAAGTGCCAATTTTAAAACAAATAGTCGAAGTGTATATTGAATTATCAAGGAATACACCGCTTATTATTCAGTTATTTTTTCTATACTTTGGGCTTCCTAAAATTGGAATCATATTGAGTTCCGAAAGCTGTGCCATCATTGGATTATCGTTTCTTGGAGGAAGCTATATGGCAGAAGGATTTCGCTCAGGGTTAGAAAGTATTCCGTTGATTCAAAGGGAATCTTCTCTTAGTCTTGGAATGACTGAGTTACAAGTGTTTTGGTATGTGATATTGCCACAGGCGATTGCAACGTCGATACCAGTTTTTTGTGCGAATATTATTTTCTTAATTAAAGAAACATCCGTATTTAGTGCAGTTGCATTAGCCGATCTTATGTTTGTAGCAAAAGATCTCATAGGAATTTATTACCAGACAGATGAGGCTCTCTTTTTGCTCGTGATCGCCTATTTAATTATTTTATTACCAATTTCTATCGTTTGTACGGTAATAGAAAGGAGGGTTCGTTATGCAGGATTTGGGACTTCAAGTGCTGTTTCAAGGGAATAATTTCTTACGACTGTTGCAAGGGTTATTCGTATCCTTAAGGATTTCTTTAGTGGCTATGGTTTTATCCATTTTGTTAGGTATTTTATTCGGTGTGATTATGACAAGTAAAAATCCAGTCATTCGATTTCTTTGTCGCTTTTATTTGGAAGTTGTTCGGATTATGCCTCAGCTCGTTTTGTTATTTTTAGTTTATTTTGGAGTGGCAAAACATTTTGGTGTCAATTTATCAGGAGAGGTGGCTGCCATTATCGTATTTACCTTTTGGGGAACAGCAGAAATGGGGGATTTGGTTCGAAGTGCGTTGCTGGCAATTCCAATTCATCAATATGAAAGCGGATATGCACTAGGGATGACGAATATGCAAGTATTTTTCCATATTATTATTCCACAAACCATTCGTCGGTTGTTACCATCGTCTGTAAATTTATTGACAAGAATGATAAAAACAACGTCACTCGTTGTATTAATTGGTGTCGTTGAAGTTGTAAAAGTCGGAAAACAGATTATCGATGCCAATCGCTATACGATTCCAACTTCTGCCCTTTGGGTGTATGGAACGATATTTCTTTTATATTTTATTATTTGTTTTCCGTTTTCAAAATTATCAGGAATATTAGAGAGGAAGTTGAAGGATTGATATGAGTGAAGTAATACTAGAAGTGGAGCAGTTAGTAAAATCTTATGATGGAGAACATAGAGTATTAAATGAGATTTCATTTTCGTTACAACGAGGAGAAGTTGTTGTATTCATTGGGCCATCAGGATGTGGAAAGAGTACCTTTTTACGATGTTTGAATAAACTAGAACCAATTGATTCAGGAAACATTTATTTTAATGGCTCGATCATTACAGGGGATAAGGAAAAGAGCAATAAAAAGGTACATGAAATTCGGCAAAAGATCGGAATGGTATTCCAAAGTTACGAATTATTTCCAAATAAAACAATTTTAGAAAATATTATGCTTTCTCCACGAATTGTACAAAAGAGAAAAAAAGAAGAAGTAAAGGAGGAGGCAGAACAATTATTAAAACGGGTCGGACTTCTTGATAAGAAAGACAATTATCCAAGACAGCTTTCAGGGGGACAAAAACAAAGGGTGGCAATCGTTCGTTCTTTGATTATGCATCCAGAAATTCTATTATTGGATGAAATTACAGCAGCTCTTGATCCAGAAATGGTAAGAGAAGTGTTGCAAGTAGTATTAGAATTAGCAAAAGAAGGAATGACAATGGTCATTGTCACTCATGAAATGGAATTTGCAAAAGCAGTGGCAGATCGAATTGTATTTCTTGATGGTGGCGTGATTGTGGAAGAAGGCGAACCAAAGAAGTTTTTTGAACATCCAAAAACAGAGAGAGCGAAGAAGTTCTTAAACACATTCCATTATGAAGAAGCCAAGGAAGTGGCTGCTCCTTAGAAATAAAAGGATAGAGAGCAATTCATTCAAGGCAGAGTAATAAAAAATGAAAAAATAAAGCAAAAAAGAAATTGATGGAGGACAAGAAAATGAGGAAAAAATTAGTTGGTGCAATGTTAGCAATTACAATGGTTGTAGGAGCACTGGTTGGTTGCGGTGCGAATAGTAATGAGGGAGGAAACAAGGAAAATACACAGGCTAAGGCAAGGACATTAGATGAGATAAAAAAAGATGGAACAATTAAAATTGGTGTCTTTAGCGATAAGAATCCATTTGGATATATCGATTCCAATGGAAAAATTCAAGGGTATGACGTCTATTTTGCAAATCGAATTGGAAAAGATTTACTTGGAAGTGAAGATGCCATTGAATTTGTATACGTAGAGGCAGCGAGTCGTGTGGAATATTTACAGTCTGGAAAAGTAGATGTGATTCTAGCCAACTTTACTGTAACAGAAGATCGAAAAAAACAAGTAGATTTTGCCTTACCTTACATGAAAGTGGCGTTAGGGATTGTGTCTCCCGATAAGGCACCAATTACCGATGTGGATCAGCTAAAGGATAAAAAATTAATTGTTGTAAAAGGAACGACAGCAGAAACTTATTTTTCTGAGCAATATCTGGATATTACCCTTGTGAAATTTGATGAATATCAAGAGGCTTCCGATGCATTATTAGATGGAAGAGGCGATGCCTTTGCTACGGATAATACAGAGGCTTTAGCTTGGTCAGCAAAAAATGAAGGATTTTCTACAACAATCGAAAGTATTGGAAACGTTGATACGATTGCACCAGCTGTGCAAAAAGGAAATACTGAGCTGTTAAACTGGTTAAATGACGAAATCAAAAGTCTTGCAAAAGAACAATTTTTCCATAAAGACTTTGAAGAAACGTTGTTACCAGTGTATGGGGATACGATTACACCTGAAAATTTAGTTGTAGAAGGTGGCGTTGTAGAAAAATGAGAAAAATTCTCATATCATTATCTCATATAAAAATGAAGAAATAATAAAACAAAAATAGTATGTCTTTTTTCTGGATTCTCATAACATACTTCTTATTTCTTATAATAAGAAGGAGTATGAGGGATACTAGAAGAAAGGCATATT
>DVIZ01000052.1 GCA_018710905.1 Candidatus Scybalomonas excrementigallinarum
GATTAAATAAAAAGCCTGCGACTGTAAAGGCAATCATACCCAAGCTAATAAAAATAAATGGTAAAAAGTTAATGATTGTATATAATACTTTATTCTTTACTTGCATACCGTCTACCTCCTTATAAATTTCATGTCTATAACGCATAATTTAGAAAGTATAATCTTCATCGAAAATATCGTTAATTTGTTTATTTGTCATGTTTTGGAACGGGTGGCTACTTTGCTTTTCTACTTCTTCAATGTTATCAAAGTGTAATCTTGCTCTGTAATAAGCGTCAATAATCGCATCTGCACAATCAATTTTTCTTGTTGCTCTGTTCTTATCTATCTTTACTAGACCTTCTTTTTGATAAAGAATAGCATTACTTAAAGCTGTTTTAATAATTCCATCATCAAGAAATGTTATTTTTCCTTCTGTAATATCTCTTTGGAAATCTTTGGTAGTGTCATTAAGGTAAGTTACTGTTTGTTTTAATGGAATTAATCTATAAGGAGTATTACTTTCAATTAATTTGATTAACTTATCTGACCTCCAAGAATCATAACAAATAGATTGAACATCTAGGTCATTCTCATCTATATAGTTAAGCAACCATTCAAACACTTCATCATAATTTATATATCCGAACCTATTTTCAGCTATATCACAAAAGCCCTCTTGTTCTAATGTTCTATAAGGGATATTATCTTGCTTTTCCTTGAGTTCAATTCTTCCCTGACTTCTTGCTGTTGGTATCCAACTATGTTGTTCTATATAGAATTTGTTTTGTCCTCTATCTTGATAAGGATAAATAAAAGCTATACTTGTATCATCACTGAAATTACTCAAGTCCATTCCGATATATACCTGTTTACCCTTAATATCTATTGGTTTTGTGTCTACTACACTATTCTCAATATCCTTTAGTTCAAGGTAGTTGTCTACATGATGATTAAGCCAACAATTAAGGTTCTTGTTTTGAAATTCAAACAGTTTTCCTTCTGCCTCTTTGGTATCTCTTTCTTTTTGAAGGTTATCAAATAGTTTTTCTCCAACTTTAGGTAAAGTTAATAATGGATTACTCTTATACCATGTATTAGGTTCAAATGTTTCTTTTTCTAAGTTATCCTGTGTGTAATTAACCATTAGAATATTATCTAGTTTTCTTTCGTTATCCTTATTCAATGTATCTCTCATCATGTTTTCTTGCTTATGATAGAAAGAATTTGGGTCAGGATAACTTGTACTAATTAAAACCATTTGAGCGTCTGTTTGTCCTTGTCCTGAACTTAACTTACCTATCCCTTCATCAATTAAGGCACTTCTAGTATCATCAGCTACTTCATCAGCAATAACTAAACTAGGGTGCAAACTATCAAATCTTTTACTTTCAAAACTCATCTTTAATACTTTGTTTTGTGATAGTTTACTTATAATCTGGTCTGCCTGAACTTCAATTTGATTATCTTTAAAAATATCATCAAAGGCTTCATACTCTCTTAATCGATTTGCTTGTAATTGTAAATATGAATAACCTTTAGTAGCTTGAGTATTGTTAGGAGCAACTAATACGATTTCTTGTCCTGTTTTATCAATACTATTAACAAGGTACTCAAACAAGATTAAGATTGCACATAAGGCTGTCTTACCATTGGTTCTAGCAACACTAAAAATAACCTTGTTGAAACGCTTAGAGCCATCTTTTCTATTCTTCCATGCGGTTATCATACACATTAGGCTCTTTTGCCAATCCATTAATTTAAGTGGGTTACCCGTACTTATATCAATTAATAAACCACTAAACTTAATAATTGCCTTAGCCATTCTTGTATCATAATAATAAGGAAAGTTTTCTGGTTCTTCTTCAACTCTCCTCAAATCTTGTAAATGACGGAAAGCCATTAGTTTAATGTCATTACAGGTAATAATCTGATTTTCTAACACTTTTACACAATACTGAAAAGCAGGGTCATTTTTATACTTATCAAAAATATCATTATAACAACCATTCTTCTTTTCAATTTGATATTCCTTTAATACATTTGATTTAGTTAAATTAATTGCTCTCATTCTTCATCATCTCCAAAGAGTAAATCTTTCACTGATTGCTTTTTGGTAGGTTCTTCCGATTTTACCTTTTCAAGAATGCTTGCTCTTGCAACTGGAGATAAACCTAACTTATTAGATAAACTTTCAATCTTTGTAGTTGCATTGGTTAAGGTCTGTACTGCCGTATTTTGTTTGAAACCCTGAAAATCTTTTGAAAGAACTTCTCCAGTAGTTGGAGATACAACAGTCTTGAATATCTTGGTTTGTATTCCATTTTCCTTAATGCTTTCAAAAGCCTCTCTGTATAATTGAATGTTCATACAGAGTAAAACTAAAATATCTTTATCAGGAGCTTTAACAAACTTCATTTTTTCTAGTTCAGGCATTAATCTACTCCAAGCATAACCTGCTATTGTCCCTCTAAGTTCCTTAGGTGGTGTTTTGGTAATATCTGATAATTCCTTACTCTTTTCAATTAAATTCTCTGTTCGTTCCCTTTGTTCTTTTCTACTTTTGGAATCTGTTGTTAATTTCGGTGGTCGTGCCATTGTCCTACACCCTTTCTTTTTTTGAATATTGATTTAATAACGTTTGTAATCTGTCTAAGTTGCACACTTTTATAACTAAATTAGTTAAAAAAAGAGCAAAATAAAAAAGCCTTAAAAGCTCTGAATGGCTTTATATAGGCTTTTATATAAGAAAGGAGTGATTTATTATGGTTTAAGTTAGCCCCTAAGCACTTTTAAATGGTTTTTACTATCTAAAACGTAAGCGAGTTCCCGTTTAGGCGTGCTTTTACCCAAACACTATATGGGGCGGGGCATCTTTTAACAAACACTATATATAGTGTGTATTAAACTTTTTTTCTTTTTACAATGTTATAACGTAAGTGAAA
>DVIZ01000004.1 GCA_018710905.1 Candidatus Scybalomonas excrementigallinarum
AAGATTTGTACAATTTTTACGCAGATAATTATATAAATGCAGATGAGAACGTATGTGAACTAATGAATAATATAGAAATGATAAAAGATATGGCTTTTGGAAGTGAAGATTATTGGTATTTAATTGTAGATATTTACTAGATAAGGGTTGACAGCCCTTATTTTTTATAGTATAATGTACATATAAACAAATAAAGGAGAAATAATATGAAACAATTCACAGTTTGGCTATCAGTCGTAATTATATTGGCGATGATGCTATTGATAATGTGGACAACTATGTAAAGGAGATGAGTAGATGTTGCCTAAACACTTAAGAAATAGAAATATAGAACAAATAACACTAAGACGTGATGTCACTAGGTTGTGTGCCAAATACAAAGAAACACTTACTAAAAAAGAAATGTTATTGGTATTAAAAGATGTAATAAAAGGTTTCAAGAAATATTACGAGGAGGATGGCTTAGATGGAATTAAATAAAATTTATAACGAGGAATGCCTAGAAGGAATGAAGAAAATACCTGATAAGTCAATAGACATGGTCTTATGTGATTTACCCTATGAAGTTACTGCTTTAAAATGGGATAAAATTATTCCATTAGATAAACTATGGGAACAATATGAGAGAATTATAAAAGATAATGGCGCTATTATTCTAACAGCTACTCAACCGTTTACAAGCAAACTTGTAATGAGTAACACCAAGTTATTTAAATATGAATGGATATGGGAAAAACAAAAAGCAAACAATTTTATGGGTGCTAAATATCAACCTTTAAAATACCATGAGAATGTATTGGTTTTTGGTAAAGGTAGGGTGAATTACCATCCTCAAAAATACAAAGTGTTAGAAATAGAAGAAATAATGGAAATGAATAAAAAAGAATTAACAAACTTAATGAAAACTAGAGATTATGACAGATTTGGAAAAGTAGATAGACGTAAAACAATCAACAATCCTGTTAGTAAGAAAGAGTATCTAGGAACTGAGGTTAAAAGAAACAGAGTTAAAGATACAGGCTATAGAAATCCCAAAAGTGTTTTAAAAATCAACAAAGAAATAAATGGTTTATTACACCCTACTCAAAAACCAGTGGCTTTATTTGAATATTTAGTTAAAACATATTCTAATGAGGGAGATGTAATATTAGATAACTGTATGGGAAGTGGAACAACTGCAATTGCTGCAATTAATACAAATAGAAACTATATAGGCTTTGAGTTAGATGAAGAATATTACAAAGCTAGTTTAGACAGAATTGAAAAACAATTGGAGGATGATTAGATGCCGAAAGAAAAAATTAAGCACAGTTTCGTAAAAAAATATCAAGCACATATATTTGTTTTTGGGACGTTGTTTTTCAACGCGCTAAATAGTGTGTTGCTTTTAATAATTCTGTTTTTTAAATAATACTTTATGGAGCGTGAGTAGATGAGTGAAGAAAGAGCAACTGTTGAATTAGAATATTTAAACGAATTAAAAGCCAAAGCTAAAGCATGGGATAATTATTTAAAAGAAGAAGAAGCTAGAGCTGAAGAAGATATTAAGTTAATATTTAGTGCAAGTTTTCATCAGTTAGTAGATGAAAGAGTTAAAGAAATAAAAGATAAATATATGGAGGACGAGTAGATGGCGTATGATGACACTCTGAGAAGAACAATGGCTGGAAAGAAGTACACAGTAAAAGGATATGTTGTTACTCCATATGAATTAATAGTGAAGGCACTTGATGAAGACGAAGCAGAAGAATTTGCTAGAGAAGAAGTAGTCCTATCAGATGGTGAGAGAATGGAAGTTGAAGAGATAATGGAGGAACTATTATGAATTATTTAGTGAAGACGATTGAGCATGACACAGGAGAAGTTTTTGTAGATGTATTAAAAATCAAAGACAATGAAACGTATAAAGTAATTGAAGCAGAGAGTAAGGAAGAAGCTGAAGAGATTGCCAATAGACCTAAAGGGTTGTTAGAGGTAGTTTCATCTAGTTTTAATGATAATCCAAAAAATAGTTGTTGACAAGGTGTAATATATATGGTATATTTAATATATAGAAAAGGTCCTGATGAATTTTCATTAGGGCTTTAATTATAAGGAGGAGAGAATGAAAATGGGAAGAAAACCTAAAAATTTAAAAGGAATAATAGTAAATGGTATAGAAATTATAGAGGACAGAGGACTAGATAATAACAACAAAAGGAATTGGTTGTGTAAATGTCACTGTGGTAATAAATGGGTAACTAGAGGACATGCTATAACAAGTGGCGGAATATTGAGTTGTGGTTGCCTCAAAAAGCAAGAAAGAAGTCATCTAAAATGGTGCGATGTTAAAACTACAGGATATGAAATATTAGATAAAAATAAAAAAGTAAATAGTAACGAAAGAATAAAAGTAAAATGTAATAATTGTGATGATGTAGGAGAAAGAAACTCATCATATTTATATGATAGAGGTTATAATTGTGATTCTTGTAATAACGTATCAATGTCCTACGGAGAAAGATTGTTTAAATCCTTATTAGATTATAAAAATATAAAACATGAACAAGAGTTTATACATCCTTTGTTACCAAACAGAAGATTTGATTTTAAGGTGGGCGATACTTTCTATGAGATTAACGGAGAGCAACATTATAACAACACTAAAGAAGGATTCTCCAGTATAGAAGAAGTTAAAAAATCAGATAAAGAAAAAGAAGAATTTTGTAAAGACATGAATTTTAATATATTATTTATAAATGTTTCTAGTGGAAAATATGCTGATTTAATAAATAGATATAAAGAAGCATTAGGTATAATAGATGATATTGATAAAGAAGAATTATTAGATATCTTTCACTCTTATAATAAGAAAGTATATGAAGAGGAAGGTAATATGATAAAAGACTATAGTAATGGATGTACAATAGAAGACATATTAAAAAAATATAATATAGGAAAAGGAAAATTAAGCAATGTATTAAAAAGAAATGGCATCAAAAGAGAAAGAGTTAAAAGAAAAGTAGGAGTAGTTTGTGTAAATGACTTAGTTGCCTATGACAGCGCTAAAGAAGCTGCGTTATCTGTTGGATTAAAAAACTCAGGAGCTATATATGCTTCATTTAAAGATTCTAGTAAGAGCGCAGGAAAAG
>DVIZ01000053.1 GCA_018710905.1 Candidatus Scybalomonas excrementigallinarum
ATTGCGCAATTTATATAAAAGATAAGGTGGAGATATAGAGTATAAAAAATAAAATGGTAAAAAAAGAAATTTAAAAATAAAAATTAAATTTGCATGAAAACTATTGCAACAAATGAAAAATAGTAATAGAATGAAAGTAGTGCTAGATACTAGAAAAAAAGAGGGATTATAAATAGCACATAACGTAACTTATTGAAAATGCCGAAAATGGCGAAAGCGGAATTGAGTCCGTAAAAATTGGGGTAAGAACAAACAATGAGAAAGAAATCACATATTTCATTAGCAGTTGGCTTAATGGATAAACTTCAGTTAGAAGATACAATGAATCACAAACTTACATTTTGCTTTGGTAGCATTTTACCAGATTGTAAACCATCTTTTTTAACAACACCACATACGTTTAAGCATACGTTTGAGGATGTAAAGCAAAAAATCGAGCGGTTTATTGAGAAAATGAAAGATATGTACTGTTTTGGATATCGCGATTGTATCCGACTTGGAGAAATTACACACTATCTTGCAGATTATTTTACATTTCCGCATAATGAACATTATGAAGGGAATTTAAAAGAGCACTGCTATTATGAAAAAGATTTAAAATTTGCTCTTCGCCGCTTTTTAGAAAGCAAGGAAGTGATGGAGATTAGAAAAGAAATTAAAGTTCATGATACGAAAGAAGAACTGTTTCAGTTTATTGAGGAGACACATCGGGAGTATACAAAGAAAAAGAGCATGGTATTAGAAGATTGTCGCTACATTGTGCGTGTATGCATGGAAGTAGTAGCTTCTGTTGTGGCTATTCTTCAAAATTCTTTTGTAGAAATGAGAGAAGTGCTGGCACAGCCAGTTTAAGCGCATTGATTGATCTTTTTTGGAGTGATAAACAGCATAAGAAAGCCCATTAGTAATTTTGCTAATGGGCTTTTTCTATTTATTCTTTTACTTTATCTTCAGAAACGGTTTCATCTAAGTTCATAACCTGACGTTTTCTAGCCATTTCATCGCTATCAAGATATTCATCATAGGTTGTAATTTTATCAATTAAACCACCATTATTTGTAAGTTCCATAATACGGTTTGCTGTTGTTTGAATAAACTGATGGTCTTGGGAAGCGAATAGTAATACGCCTTTGAATTTAATAAGACCATTGTTTAAAGCCGTGATGGATTCCATATCTAAGTGGTTTGTAGGCTCATCAAGGATTAAGCAGTTGGCTCCAGAGATCATCATTTTTGATAGGAGACAACGAACTTTTTCACCACCAGATAATACTTTGACACGTTTCATACCATCATCACCAGAGAATAACATACGGCCTAAGAAACCACGAACATATGTTACATCTTTTTCATCAGAGTATTGGGTTAACCAATCGACGATGGTATCATCGCAATCAAACTCTTTTGTATTATCTTTTGGGAAATAAGCTTGAGAAGTTGTAACACCCCATTTATAAGTTCCTTCGTCTGGTTCCATTTCACCAGCTAAAATTTTGAAAAGAGTTGTAGTGGCGATTGTGTTTGGACCAACAAAAGCAACTTTATCGTCATGTCCTAAAATAAAGCTTACGTTATCAAGAACTTTTACACCGTCGATAGTTTTGCTAATACCTTCTACTTGAAGGACTTCATTACCGATTTCACGATTTGGTCTAAAATCGATATATGGATATTTACGGCTAGATGGACGCATTTCATCAAGTTGAATTTTTTCAAGAGCACGTTTACGGCTAGTTGCTTGTTTGGATTTGGAAGCGTTAGCACTAAAACGCTGAATAAATTCTTGTAATTCTTTAATTTTTTCTTCTTTTTTCTTGTTTGCTTCTTTCATCTGCTTGATCATAAGCTGACTAGATTCATACCAGAAGTCATAGTTACCAGCATAGAGCTGAATTTTACCGTAATCGATATCAGCAATATGAGTACATACTTTATTTAAGAAATAACGGTCATGAGATACAACAATAACAGTATTATCAAAGTTGATTAAAAACTCTTCTAACCAAGCAATCGCTGCTAAATCTAAGTGGTTTGTAGGCTCGTCAAGAAGAAGAATATCAGGATTACCGAATAATGCTTGAGCAAGTAATACTTTGACTTTTTCAGAACCTGTTAATTCACTCATCTGTTTGTAGTGAAGCTCTGTTTCAATACCGAGACCATTTAATAATGTTTCAGCATCGGATTCTGCTTCCCAACCGTTCATAGTAGCGAATTCTCCTTCTAATTCACTAGCACGAATTCCATCTTCTTCTGTAAAATCTTCTTTGGCATAGATGGCTTCTTTTTCTTTCATAATGTCATAAAGGCGTTGATTTCCCATAATAACAGTGTCAAGAACAGAATATTCATCATATTTGAAGTGATCCTGCTTTAACACGGAAAGACGTTGACCTGGAGTGATAATAATATCACCATTAGTTGGTTCTAGTTCTCCAGAGAGAATTCTTAAAAAAGTAGATTTACCGGCACCATTAGCACCAATAAGACCATAACAATTGCCCTCTGTAAATTTAATATTTACTTCTTCGAATAATGCTTTTTTTCCAAGACGAAGAGTGATGTTACTTGCTGTAATCATAGTTAATTCCTTCCTTTATTTATCATATAATAGTATGAGACACATAAAAAATGTCTACATGAAATTCTTCCAATAAGAGTTTTGTTTTAAAGGCATACACAACCATTTTACATGAAATTAATAAAAATGCAACCATTTCTTTCTATAATAATAGAAAAAGATAAATAAATTATAGAGAATTTTTCACAGAAAACTCATAAGTAGTTACTGTATTATATTTCATACCAGCTCGGAGGATAGGGGATGGGAAGTTTTTATGGTGAATCGCATCTGGAAAAACTTGTGTTTCCAAAGCGAATCCTTGATGAGGATGATAAGTAGCATTATCTTTTGCTTTTATTGTCTCGTCAAGGTAGTTTCCTGTATAAAATTGAACCCCTGGTAATGTTGTTTTCGCTTTCATATAAATTCCAGATTGCTCGCTATAGGCTTCGGCAAATACGGCTAAAGAGCCAGAATTATCCAAAACGAAATTGTGATCGTATCCATTGCCATTTTTTATTTGTTCGTCTTCTGCATGAAGGTCATCACCAATTTTTTTATATTCTCGAAAATCAAATGGTGTTCCAGCAACAGAACGAATTTCACCTGTTGGGATTAAAGTGCTATCGGTTGGAGTGTAAGAAGAAGCAAATAATTTTAGCATTTGATCTTCTACAGAACCGCTAGAATGTCCGTTTAAATTAAAATAACTATGATTTGTTAGATTTACAATGGTATCAGCATCGCTAACTGCTTCATAACGGATGCTTAAATTGTTATCGTCGCCGAATGTATAAGTAACCGTAACAGTTACGTTTCCTGGATAGCCTTCTTCCTTGTCTGCACTATGTAATGTGAGCTTTAAAGAGCCAAGTTCAATAGAGGCGTCCCAAAGTCTATGACTAAAGCCAGTAGGTCCTCCATGAAGGTGATTTTGGCCATCATTACAAGCGAGTGTGTAGTCTTTTCCATTTAAAGAAAATTGTCCTTTTGCTATACGGTTTCCACAACGTCCAATTAAAGCGCCAAAAAAAGCACCGCCTTCGATTTCATAAGTTTCTAAACGATCATAGCCAAGCACCACATCCGTTGGAGTTCCATTTTTATCAGGGACAACTAAAGAAAGAATAGTTCCACCAAAGTCTGTAATGGTAACATAAGCTCCAACGTTGTTTTCTAGTTTAAAAATATGTGCTTGTTCCCCGTGTTTTGTTGTTCCAAAAATAGATTGAGTAATTTTTGCCATTTTTCATACCGCCTTCTCTAGAAATTTTTAAAATTATTCACTAATAATTGTACAATAATTTGAGAGGTTTGAAAACTCTTTTCCAGTATTTTGAATTATTTGTTTGTAAAAAATAGTCAAAATGTTCAAAGATGATATT
>DVIZ01000054.1 GCA_018710905.1 Candidatus Scybalomonas excrementigallinarum
GCATTCTAAAGGCAAATCTTTAGAAAAAACTGAATATGGGATATTAGCTCAGTCGGTAGAGCACTTGACTTTTAATCAAGGTGTCCGGGGTTCGAATCCCCGATGTCTCATCAAAATTAGAAAAGCAGGAATTTGATTCCTGCTTTTTTTGTGTTACCCAAAGAAGGAGTGAAGAGTTTGAGACCTTATTTATATGAAAAATTGACCTCATATGAAAAGGAAAATATATATCCTTTTCATATGCCAGGACATAAAAGAAGAATTAAAAATTTAATTGAAAACCCATATGCGATTGATATTACAGAGATTGATGGATTTGATAACTTAAATGATCCACAAGATATTATTAAGCAATCCATGGAAGAGACTGCGAAATTTTATGGAACAAAGAAAACATTTTATTTAGTAAATGGAAGTACCGTCGGAATTTTGGCAGCGATTACTGCCACTTGTAAGCGTGGAGATAAAATTTTAATGGCAAGAAATTGTCATAAGGCAGTTTATAATGCGGTTCGTTTATTAGAGTTAGATCCTATTTATCTACCACTTACTTATATTCCAGAAAGAAATATGTTTGGAGGTATCGATGAAGAAAAACTTTGTGAAATATTAAAGAAAGAGGAGGGAATTAAGGCAGTAATTATCACATCGCCAACGTATGAAGGTATTGTTATGCACATTGAGAGAATCAAAATGTGGATAAATCCTTATAAAATCCCTCTTATTGTTGATGAAGCACATGGAGCACACTTTCCATTTTATGAAAATTTTCCCGAAAGTGCTATTAAAAAGGGAGCGGATATTGTAATTCAAAGCCTTCATAAAACAATGCCAGCCTTTACCCAAACCGCTTTACTCCATATTTGTACCGATCAAATATCAGCGGAAAAGGTACAGGATTCCATTAGTATTTATCAAAGTAGTAGTCCTTCTTATTTATTGATGGCAGGGATTGAATATGCAATTCATTATGGAATTGAAAATAAAAATTCCTTTGTGGAGTACGAGGAATTATTGAATTGTTATCGAAAAAAAATACAAAGATTAAAGAATATCTCTTTATTGGAAAAAGAAGAGTTAAAACAATATGGGGCCTATGATTTTGATCCATGTAAACTTGTAATTTTCTTCCAAAACACAAAATTAACAGGCAATGAGATCAGCGATATTCTTTTAAAACAATATGGCTTACAAATGGAAATGGCAGAAAGAGATTATGTAATTGCTATTTCTACCATTTGTGATTCAAAAGAAGGATTTGATCGACTTTACTATGCTTTAAAAGACTTAGATCGAAAGATAGAAATGGAAAACGGAGAAGATTCTAGTAACAAACAAGAAAAAATTCATGTTATGACGGATGGACAAATAAAACGTTATCTTCCATCAAAGGCATTGGAAATGAAGACAAAGAAATGTAACTTAAAGGAAGCAAAAGGTGCGGTTTGTGGAAGTTATATTTATATTTATCCACCAGGAATTCCTATTTTAGTGCCAGGAGAACAGATAAAACAAAGTGATATTGCATTGATTGAAAGTTATTTGGAATCAGGATTTTATGTAAAAGGAATTACAAGAGAAGAAATTCATGATATAATGAGCGTTAGCGAGTGGGAGCAGGCAAATCCTATTCATCACGAGCGGCGAATTCAAAAAAACAATAGCAACAACGAAGAAAGTAGTGCAGTAGGGCAGATTTGTTATAACATAATAGTCATAGAGGAAAATAGTGATAAAGGAAAATGATTTCTATGCCAATGAAGCATTAGAAATCATAGAAGGCTAATAAATAGAAAAAGAGAAAGGAATTCAGTATGAGAGGGATTTTAATTTCTGTTGAAGGTCCAGATGGAGCAGGAAAGACAACGCAGATTACATTGCTAAAAAAATATTTAGAGAAAAAAGGGTATGATAGCATTGTAACAAGAGAGCCAGGAGGAACAAACATTAGTGAGAAGATTCGTTCTTTAATTTTGGATCGCGAAAATATAGAAATGGGAAGAGAGACCGAGATGCTTTTATATGCGGCAGCAAGAGCTCAGCTTGTCCATGAAGTGATAAAACCGGCATTAGAACAGGGCAAAGCTGTTATTTGCGATCGCTATGTGGATTCCTCCGCAGTTTATCAAGGCATTGCAAGGGGACTAGGAATAGAGACTGTTTATGAAGTGAATCAGTACGCGATTCAAGGGATTTTACCCGATCTTACGATTCATCTCGATCTCAATGCAGAGGATGGAATTCGAAGAAAAAAAGATCAGGCGGAGCTTGACCGTATGGAATTAGAAACAATGGAATTTCATAAAAAAGTTGCAGATGGTTATCGCCAGTTAGCAAAAAGAGCGCCAGAGCGTATGAAGACAATTGATGCAACACTTCCAATAGAAGAAATTCAAGAGCGTATTATTCAATTCGTGGAGAATATGTTATCTTTAGAAAAATAAATGGTTGGCAAGTAAGGGGTTGTCATTGCAAACTTTGTTAAGTGCTCGTAGTTTCTCTATAATATCTGTGAATAATTTCTGAAAATTATAAAAAATGGGTTGCTATTTCCCTTAGATCTGTAAGATAATAAAAGAGTCAAGATATAAGATAAAGTAGAAAGAAAAACTTACAAAATAGGATTCTCATCGCTTGGACAGCAGATAGATAATGATGACAAAAGAGCCATGAGAAGATGGAAAGAGAGGGGTAAGCTATGGCAGATCTTAATAGTATTATTGGACAAGAACAAATGATAGAGCATTTTAAAAGTGCTATTGAAATGGATAAGGTTTCCCATGCATATATTATACAAGGGGATTATGATAGTGGTAAAAAGTTAATGGCAAGTGTTTTTGCTAAGGCTTTGCAGTGTGAGCAAAAAGGAACAGAGCCATGTAATCATTGCACCTCCTGTTTGCAAGCGGATACAGGAAATCAGCCAGATATTATTTATGTCAGCCATGAGAAACCGAATTCCATTGGAATCCACGATGTAAGAGAACAGATTAATGGAAGTATTGGTATTAAGCCTTATAGCAGTGATTATAAAATTTATATTGTAGATGAAGCGGAGAAAATGACAGCCGAGGCTCAAAATGCTTTATTAAAGACAATTGAGGAGCCACCTGCCTATGCGGTAATTTTTTTATTGACAACGAATCTTGGAAAATTACTTCCGACGATTTTATCCCGATGTGTTGTATTAAACATACAGCCAGTAAAAGATGAATTAATCAAAAAACATTTATTATCTCTTGGTGTGGAAGAAAGACAGGCAGAATTTTGTACGGCATTTTCAATGGGGAATGTGGGAAAAGCCATTCGAGTTGCTACATCAGAAGAATTTAATGAGATAAAAAATGACTGTGTTCACATGCTAAAATATGCAAAAGATATGCAAGTATATGAATTGATCCAAGCCGTAAAAGAGCTGACAAAATATAAATTGCAAATCTATGATTATCTTGATTTTATGTTGATGTGGTATCGAGATGTTTTACTATTAAAGGCTACAGGAAATGCCAATTCTTTGATTTATCAAGAACAGTATTCTTCGATTCGAGATAGGGGAAACCAAAGTTCTTATGAAGGGATTCAGAAGATTATAGAAGAAATTGAGAAGGCGAAAGTAAGATTACGAGCCAATGTAAACTTTGAGCTTACAATAGAATTGCTTTGGCTTACAATAAAGGAGAATTAAAATTATGGTTGAAGTGATTGGAGTACGTTTTCGAGAAACTGGAAAAATCTATTTCTTTGATCCAAAGGAATTAAAGATTGAAGTGGGACAAAACGTAATCGTGGAAACTGCTCGTGGAATCGAGTATGGGGCGGTTGTAATTGGGCATCGTGTAATTTCAGAAGAAAAAGTAATTAGTACATTGAAGCCAGTTATTCGCATTGCCACTCCAGACGATGATGCGATTCAGTTAGATAATAAAAGAAAAAGTAAAGAAGCTATGCGAATTTGTCATGAGAAGATCCAAAAGCATGGTCTTGAAATGAAATTAATTGACGCAGAATATACATTTGATAATAATAAAGTTTTATTTTATTTTACAGCGGATGGACGAATTGATTTTCGTGAATTAGTAAAAGATCTTGCAGCTGTATTTAAAACGAGAATTGAGCTTCGACAGATCGGTGTTCGTGATGAGACGAAGATTCTTGGAGGGCTTGGTATTTGTGGAAGAACCCTTTGTTGTCATTCCTATTTATCTGAGTTCGCTCCAGTTTCTATTAAGATGGCGAAAGAACAAAATCTTTCTTTAAATCCGACGAAGATCTCAGGTGTTTGTGGAAGATTAATGTGCTGTTTAAAAAATGAGCAGGAAACTTATGAGTATTTAAATGAAAAACTTCCGAATGTTGGTGATATTGTAAAGACGAATGATGGAAATTCTGGGGAGGTACAAAGTGTAAATGTACTTCGTCAAAAAGTGAAGGTGATTATCGCTGACGAAAATGGAGATAAAGATATTTATGAATATAAAGTAGACGATCTTACATTCCGCCCAAGAAGAAAGAAAGAGAAAATCAATATTTCTGATGAAGAATTAAAGGCATTAGAAGCGTTAGAGCGTCAGGAAGGAAAGTCAAAACTGTAATGAAAGTAGAGCTTTTTGAGCATGAAAGAGTAGATGATCTGCATATCAAAGGGTATCAGATTATTCAAAGTCCAGAACGATTTTGTTTTGGAATGGATGCGGTACTATTATCTGATTTTGTGAGAGGAAAGAAAAATGGTGCAGTTCTCGATATGGGAACTGGCACAGGGATTATTCCGATTTTATTAGAGGCAAAAGAAAAAGGAAAGACATTTACCGCCTTAGAAATCCAAGAAGAAAGTGCAAAAATGGCGAGACGAAGTGTGCAGTTAAATGATTTAGAGGAGAAGATAGAGATTATAACAGGGGACATTAAAGAGGCTTCCAAGTTAATGAAAGCCTCTTCTTTTGATATTGTCACTTGCAATCCTCCTTATATGAATCATCAGCATGGAATTACGAATCCAGAGCTTCCAAAAGCCATTGCAAGGCATGAGATCTTATGTACATTAGAAGATGTCATAAGAGAGGCCAGTAAATTAGTAAAACCAGCAGGGAGTTTTTATCTCATTCATCGCCCATTTCGTTTAGCTGAAATTATTGGCATATTACTAAAATATAAGTTAGAACCAAAGAGGATGAGGCTTGTCTATCCTTACATAGAAAAAGAGCCAAATATGGTAATGATTGAAGCGGTACGAGGAGGAAAATCTATGATGAAGGTAGAACCTCCATTAATTGTCTATAAAGAAAAAGGAAAATATACAGAAGAGATCTATAAGATCTATGGTTATGAAGGAGAGGATATTTCCTCCCTTTAATCAAGTTACTAGGAAAGGAGAAGTTATGGCAGGAACACTTTATTTATGTCCAACTCCTATTGGAAATTTAGAGGATATGACATTTCGTGCTATCCGAACATTAAAAGAGGTCGATTTAATTGCAGCAGAAGATACTCGTCATACAATTAAGCTACTAAATCATTTTGAAATAAAAACGCCTATGACAAGTTATCATGAGTTTAATAAATACGATAAGGCAGATTATCTCGTTTCAAAATTATTAGAAGGTGTGAATATCGCTGTTGTGACCGATGCAGGAACTCCAGGTATTTCGGATCCAGGAGAAATCGTTGTAAAAAAGGCATACGAAGCAGGAATTACAGTGACTTCTCTTCCAGGAGCATGTGCCTGTATTACAGGGCTTACCATGTCAGGAAGAGATACGAGAAGATTTTGCTTTGAGGCTTTTTTACCAACCGATAAAAAGGAAAGAAAGGCTATTTTAGAAGAGTTAAAAGAGGAGACAAGAACGACGATTCTCTATGAAGCTCCTCACCGTCTGTTAAAAACAGTAGGAGAATTATTAGAAGCATTAGGAGATCGTAATGTGACTCTTTTAAGAGAGTTGACAAAAAGGCATGAAACTGCATTATTAACAACCCTATCTGGCATTTTAGAATTTTATAAAGAAGAAGAGCCAAAGGGAGAATGTGTTCTTGTAATGGAAGGGGTTTCTCGTGAAGAAATCGTTAAAAAAGAACAGGAAGTATTTGAAAAAATGAGTTTTACCGATCATGTAAACCATTATATCGAGCTTGGCGAGAGTAAAAAGGACGCTATGAAAAAGGTAGCCCTCGATCGTGGAATTAGCAAAAGGGAAGTGTACCAAGCACTATTAAATGAGGAATAATAACCAAAGTAAAATGAGATTACCATAAATTGGAAGAGATAATGGGAAAAATTAGGGTTTTTTGATTGACATTCTTTTGACCGTGTGTTATCTTTTCTTGGTATAATATTTTAGAAGGAGGCAAAAGAAGAATGAAGAGTACAGGCATTGTAAGAAAACTTGATGAACTAGGCAGAATCACATTGCCAATCGAATTAAGACGTAATCTGAATGTGAATGAACGTGATCCGTTAGAAATTTTTGTAGATGATGATAAAATTATCTTGACTAAATATAACCCAAGCGACGTATTTACAGGTGAGATGGAGGAACTCGTAGAATACTACGGTAAGAAAGTTTCTAAAAAGTCTATAATTGCGCTTGCAAAACTCGCTGGTTTAACAGTAACAGAATAGATCAAAAGAGAAAGCCATTGACGCAAAGTCGTGGCTTTTTTTTATTCTATAGGATTAGGGTGTCAAAAGGTCACTGACCTTTGATATATATTTGTGCCTTGAAAACTTAACACGATATTCAAAATCACTGTGATATTTGGTAAAATATAAGTATCAAATATGGAGGTGATTCAAATGTTTG
>DVIZ01000055.1 GCA_018710905.1 Candidatus Scybalomonas excrementigallinarum
GGCGCCTTCGGTGTTAAAACAGGATTTACTGGAAACGCTGGCTACTGTTTTGTGGGAGCAGCAAAACGTGAGGATAAAACCTTTATTTCTGTTGTACTAGCAAGTGGTTGGCCACCAAATAAAACTTATAAATGGTCGGATACAAAAAAATTAATGGATTATGGCTTTAAAAACTATGAATACCAAGAAATTGGGATTGAACATCCAAAACTTGAAAAAATACCAGTTTTAGATGGGCAAAAACCGTTTCTTTCCCTATACACTGATGCAAAAAAAGAACGTTTACTGCTATCCCCTACAGAAAAACTAGAAGTAAAAATCAATCTTCCAAATCAATTAGAAGCACCGATAAAAAAAGATCTTCCTGTCGGCTCCATTTCTTATTATTTAGATGGAAATGAATTTCGGTGCTACTCTGTTTATGCGGCAGATTCCGTAAAAAAAATCGACTATGGATATTGTCTAAAAAAAGTATTAAAACGATGGAGCCAAGGAGTTTTTTATGAGGAAAGGGATTCCATTTCTTCTATCTCTTTTTATAAAACTATTTCTCCTAACAATCAGTTTATGTTATAATGTGGTCGGTATCTCCATTATTTCACTTGAACTTTGCATACAAAAGAATTTTTTAGAAAGAGAGATTTTACATGAATTCAAACAAAACATCAAAAAAATTATGGATTTTTATTCCCATTGCCGTTGTATTATGTATCCTCGCATTATTGCTAGGAAATCAAAAGCAAAAAACCATTTCTGATACACGTTTTATGCTGGATACGGTTGTTACAGTTACGTTATATGACTCCAATAGTTCTTCTATTTTAGACGGTGTTTTTGATCTTTGTCAGTCTTATGAAGATCTATTAAGCCGTACAAAGGAGTCAAGCGAAATTTACCAATTTAATAATCGCAAAACAAACGAACCTTTTACCCTTTCGGATGATACAGCAGAACTTTTAGAAAAAGGCCTATATTACAGCAAATTATCCAATGGGGCTTTTGATATTACCATTGCACCAGCTTCTTCTCTTTGGGACTTCAAAGCGGAAACTCCAGCGCTCCCTGATGAAAAACAATTAAAAAATGCAGTAAAAGATATTGACTATCGCAACCTTCATTTAGATGGAAACGTGTTAACATCTGATGACCCAAGAACTCAGATTGATTTAGGGGCGATTGCCAAAGGCTTTATTGCTGATAAGATGAAAGAATATTTGCTAGAACAAGGGGTTCAAAGTGCTATTATTAACCTTGGTGGTAACGTTCTTTGTGTTGGAGAAAAACCAGTTTCTATTTTAGAACAAACAAAACAAAAATTAGGATTCTCAAAGGAAGATAAAAGTGCCTTTTTAATTGGTCTTCAAAAACCATTTGAATCCCATCAAGAAGTCGTTGGCACATTAAATATCCATGACTTATCTGTTGTATCTTCTGGAATTTACGAACGATACTTCCGAGTGGATGGGACTCTTTATCACCACATTTTGAATCCAAAAACCGGGTATCCCTACAATAACCATCTATTAGCTGTCACTATTTTATCGGATAAATCCGTGGATGGAGATGCTCTTAGCACGGTCACTTTCTCTTTAGGATTGGAAGAAGGTACTAAGCTTATTGAATCTCTACCAAATACTTATGCAGCATTCATTACAGAAGATGGAACTTTACATTATACAAAAGGATTTGAACAGTTTTTAAAAAAATAATATTTGACTTTCCTCAATGGAGATTGTACAGCAATCTCCTTTTTTTATTCCAATCTCCTCTTTGATTTCTTCTTTCTTTACGACACACCAAATCTCTTTTTGATGATATACCATAGATTCTTGCTTGTTATTGCCTTTATCCCCTTCTTTTGATCGCACTAAAATATGATATTCATAAGGTTCTTCTAAAACATCTACTACTTCCATGAAAAACACATTGGATTCTTTTTTCTCCCTTTGGACTTCATCCTTATTTGTTCTTAAACAAATCCCCTTTTCTTGAATCCCTAAATAACGGATATGAGATGAAATCGGTTTTGTTGTGCGAAATATCATATTCCACTCCAACGCCTCTACCCGATAGTCATCGAGCTTTTGTGCCAATGAAAGATTTTTATACCCTATGAGTCGTGCTGTTATCGGATCTTTTGGATATTGAAATACCTCTTTCGTGCTTCCATACTGCAAAATTTCTCCGTTTTTCATCGTTATAATATCACTGGATAAGCGGTAAATCTCATTTCTATCATGGGATACCATCAAAACCGTTTTATCATAATGAGATAAAATCTCTTTTAATTGTATTTGTAATTGCTCTTTTAAATGGGAATCTAAAGCAGAGAACGGTTCATCCAATAATAAAACCTCTGGATCATAAGCTAATAGTCTTGCAAAAGCCACTCTTTGTTGCTGTCCACCCGATAATTGATCCGGATATTGGGTTTCTAATCCTTCTAATCGAAGAAGTTTTATCATTTCCTGTACTTTTTTCTTCTTTTCTATTTTGGAACAAAACAATCCTGCTTGTATGTTTTCTTCTACTGTCATATTTGGAAACAATGCATAGTTTTGAAACAGATATCCAACTCGTCTTTTTTGTGGAGGTAAATTAATTTTCTTTTCGGAATCAAAAAATACTTTTCCGTTTAAAACTATTCTGCCCTCATCTGGAGTTACAAGACCAGCAATGGATTTTAACGTCATGCTCTTTCCACAACCAGAAGCTCCTAAAATACCAACAATTCCTTCTCTTGTATTAAACTCTACTTCTAATACAAAATTTTCTAATCTCTTCTTTATCTTTACTTCGAGACTCATACTACCTCCTAAATTTTTTCTCTTTTATTTTTTCTAATTACTTTTTCCTTTTTCTTTGTCCGCTCATAGTGAAATAGTTCATCAACAACACAACAACGAAAGAAAATATAACAATAATAGCCACATAGCCATAGGCTTGTTCCATTTTTCCTGCTGCCACTTCTGAATAAATCGCAAGTGGCAATGTTCTCGTCTTTCCTGCAATATTTCCTGCAATCATGGCCGTTGCTCCAAACTCTCCAAGCCCTCTTGCAAAAGAAAGCACACCACCAGATGCCACCCCTGGAAGTGCCAACGGCATTTTCAACTTCCAAAATATTTTCCATTCTGACATTCCAAGTGTTCTTCCTGCATTTAAAATATTTTCATCCACTTGTTCAAAAGCCCCTCTTGCCGAACGATACATGAGCGGAAGTGAAATAACAACAGCCGCTAATACGGTTGCTCCCCAGGAAAACGCAATTTTTATACTAAAATAATCTAAAAAAAACTTTCCAATAGGACGCTTCACCCCAAAAATATACAGTAAAAAGAAACCAGCGACTGTTGGTGGCAACACAAGTGGTAACGTTAAAATACCATCCAGTACCATTTTTAATCGTTCATTTTTCAATGAAGCTACCCATTGTGCCAAAGCAATTCCAAGAAAAAAAGTAATTAGAATTGCGATTCCAGCGGTCTTTATGGAAATCAAAATCGGCGATACATTCATTTTCTTTCCTCCCTTTCCTATCTATTATAATCTAACACAGAAAACACTCTATACGAGTTTTTCCTTTCAAGAACGAAAAAGAAGGAGAAAAACGTCTCTCGAATTTCTCCTACTTTCCTACTCTTTTTCTGATCTTTTATAAAAAATTTTTATTCCTTATTTCGCAATTGGAGTGAATCCATACTCTTTGAATACAGCAGCTGCCTCATCAGAACATAAGAAATCCATAAACTTTTGTGCTACTTCTTTATTCGCGCTCTTATCAAGCACAGCAGCTGGATATACAACATCTTCTGCTAAACTTCCTTCTGGTGCTTCTGCGATCACTTTTACTTTATCTGTTGTTGCAGCATCCGTTGCATATACAATTCCTACATCAGCACTTCCTTCTGCTACCCAGTTAAGAACTTCTGTTACGTTTGTTCCAAGACTTACTTTATCTTGAATATTATCCCAAATTCCTAAATTTGTAAGAGCTTCTTGTGAATACTGTCCTACAGGAACACTCGCTGGATCTCCTAATGCAATCGTTGTTCCTTTTTCTACATCTTCGAATTTTGTAATATCTAACTCAGAATCTGCTGGAACAATTAATACTAATTTATTTTCCAATACATCTTTTTCACTGTCAGTATCGATATATCCTTCTTCAGATAAAGCATCCATCTGTGTTTTTGCTGCTGAGAAAAAGAGATCCGCTTCTAATCCTTCTTCAATTTGTGTTTGTAATTTTCCAGAACTATCATAAGTACCTTCAACCGTCACACCTGGATTTTCTTCTTCGAACATTGGAATTAATTTTTCCTTCATAGAATATTCCAAACTAGCTGCTGCAGCAATTAAAAGTTTTGTATCTGGTGTAGCTGAATCTGTTTTCTCTTCTGTTACAGCTCCACCTGTTGTGCCATCACTACTCTTGGATGCTCCACAACCAACAGCGGATACCATCATCGCTCCTGTCAATACCATTGCTAAACATTTTTTCCATTTTTTCATTTCCTCTCTAATCCTTTCATCGTTAGAATTACTTCGATTAATTAATCTAATCATTATTATATAGAAAGAAAATTCATTTTTCCGTTGTCATAGCAACATTTTTTACAATAAACGCAAAATTTCAAATTTATTTTTATGATATCGAATCAATCCTGCCTCTTGCATTTTTGACAATTCTTTTGACAATGCACTTCGATTTACACAAAGATAATTGGCAAACTGCGCTCGATCAAAGGGAATTTCAAAACAAAGGCTCTGCTTTTTTCTGCTTTGCACTTCTAAATAGAGTAAAATTCGTTCTCGTAACGAACGGGACGATAAAATATTAATTTTATAATACTTTCTT
>DVIZ01000005.1 GCA_018710905.1 Candidatus Scybalomonas excrementigallinarum
ACTCCTTCTTGTTGTAAATCAAACATATTTGTCTTGTTTTCTTCATTATACTATACTTATATAAAAAAAAAAGGATTTCTTTTTAGTTAGGAGTATTTTATGACAAAGAAAACATTGATTCTTTCCTGCCAACAACCAACAGAACATTTACAATTAAGCCATCGAAATTTTTATGAACAAAAGGAAGAAGTTGCAGTCCTTCAAGAAGAACTTTTAGGTAGACTCGTTGGTCTTGCTCGTGGTCTTTATGCGGATGAGGCCTTTGCAGACACCCATAAAGAAATGATCGGCGGTCTATTTGCAAGCATTTTTACAGAAGCCTTTTTCCCTGATTTTGTTTTAAATGCCATTGAAGAAGCAAAAGCTGCAAAATTATTATTAACTCCTCATTGTGCTATGTGTGGTTCTTGTTCTCGTACTCATGATTATGATATGAAAGAAATGTATCAAAATGATGCGGATACTCGCTCTTTTAAATCGCTTATTTTATTAGGGTTACAAGGGCTTGCTTATTACACATATCGTCTTATGGCATTTGGATATGAAGATCAAGAAATCAACGATTTCTTCTACCGTGGAATGTTTTCCATTGGAGAGGAATGGACCAAACAAGAATATATGCCAATTATTGTAGAATTATCTCGTCTATCTTCCCACTGTCTTGCTCTTTTAAAGACTGCTTGTGAAGAAAAAAAGAAAAACCTACCATGGAACGAAGAAGAGACCATTTTTCATTGGTATGATGCCAAAGATGTCTGTCGTTTCCTCGCTCTTTTACACAATGGAGAAAAAGATTTCGACTTTGGTAACGAACGCCCTCTCTTCCTCTCTCCTTTCGTGTACGGCTCTTTATGTGAAGAATACAATTTAACCCATGCTTAATGACTAACTATATGGTTAAAAAAAATCCCCTTTACAAAGAGATCATTCTCTTTCGTAAAGAGGGATTTTTTTAATGAATCTTTTTCACTTTTCCTTTTATAATTTCACTGTATAAAATCGCTAAAATCACACCAACAATGGATGGAATGATCCAACCAAAACCAGCGTTATAAAATGGCATTTGTTTCATAAGAGATGTAATTCCATAAATGACAATGTTCTTTTTCTCCAATGCCTCAATAATACTGCTAATAACACAAAATGTCACAACAAATGGATAAATAGCTCGATATCTTCCAATGAACGGCTCAATATAAGCTAAAATAATTAATACAATAGCCACAGGATAAATCGCATTTAAAACAGGAACTGATAACTCTAATATTTTTGTTAATCCAATATTAGAAATAATCATGGAAACAAATGCAAAAAGGAAAACCCAATTTCGATAGCTGATCTTTGGCACAATCGAATGGAAATATTTTCCGCAACAGCTCAATAGTCCAATACAAGTATTTAAACAAGCGATTAAGAAAACCAATGCCAATATAATGACACCAACTCGCCCAAATAAAAACTGCGTTAATGCGGTTAAAATTTCTGTTCCGTCTTTTGCCCCTTTAAAGGTATCACTAGAGATCGCTCCTGTATAGAGCAACATTCCATAGACAATGCATAATATAATCCCTGCAATCCAACCTGCAAAAATGGTTTCTTTCATAATAGATTGCTCTTTTTGAATCCCTTTTTCTCGAATATTCATGGCAATAATCATACCGAAATTCAATGCCGCCAATGTATCCATTGTCTGATAACCATCTAAAAATCCTTTTATCATTGGCAATTCTTCATATCCTCCAGTTGGAAGAGCAAGTTTCCCTGCTGGATGAAGGAAAGAGCCTACAAAAATAATGACAATGAGCACTAATAAGCAAGGAGTTAATTTCTTTCCTAAATATTCCGTTAACTTCTCTGGTTTTAATGCGATTAACATAGCCACCACAAAAAATACAATGGAATAAATCAGTTGATGTCCTTCCTTCACTTCTTTTACAAAAGGCACAACTGCCATAGAAAAAGAAGTGCTTGCTGTTCTTGGAATGGCAAGACAAGGGCCAATTGATAAATATAAAATTAAAATATAAACAAACGCAAATTTCTTATGTACTCTTGATGCAAGATTTTCTAACCCGCCTGATTTTGTCACCGCTGCCACTCCAAGAATTGGTAGACCAATAGCACTCAGTGCAAACCCAGCGCCGGCAATCAAGGAAGACTTTCCTGCCATCGCTCCTACAAATGGCGGAAATATTAAATTTCCTGCCCCAAAGAACATGGAAAATAAAGTAATTCCCATGAGCAGTCTATTTTTTTTATCTAACTTTTCCATTGTGCCTCCTATCACTACACTTTTTCTCTTCTCGTATGAACATCGTCATAACAATAATCACTTACCTTTAAACGATGTACAAAATCGACTGCTATCATTCATAAATAATATGTTGTAACAATCGATATTTTACTCTTCCAATCCTTCAAACTGCAAACGATAGTATTTTGCATAAACATTATTTTTCTCTAACAATTCTGCATGACTACCTCGTTCTTCAATTCCATGTTCTCCAATTACAATAATTTCATCGGCATTTCGAATCGTAGAAAGGCGATGTGCAATTGTGATACACGTACGGTTCTTGGCAAGTTCTTCTAAACTCTTTTGAATATGACGTTCGCTTTCATTATCTAAAGCACTTGTAGCTTCATCTAAAATTAAAATCTTTGGATCTTTTAAAAAGACTCGGGCAATGGAAATTCTTTGTTTTTGTCCACCACTCAAACGAGTTCCACGCTCTCCAACGAAAGTATCATATCCTTCTGGTAAACTCATAATAAACTCATGAATATTTGCCTTCTTTGCTGCATCCATAATCTGTTCTTTTGTAGCATTTGGATTTCCATAGGCGATATTGTCACGGATCGTTCCTGTAAACAAATAAACATCTTGTTGTACAATACCAATGGCACGTCTTAATGATTGTAATGTCAATCCTCTTACATCTTTTCCATCAATGCAAACAGCACCACTATTAACATCATAAAAACGTGGTAATAGAGAACAAATCGTTGTCTTTCCTCCACCACTTGGTCCTACTAAAGCAATGGATTTTCCTGCTTCAATATGAATGTTAATATGATCGAGGACAAGCTCATCTTCATCATAACTAAAGGATACATCTTTATAATCAATGACACCTTTTACATCGGTTAAATCTTTACTATCTTTTTCGTCTTTAATGTCCACTTGTGTTTCCATTACTTCATTAAAACGTTTAAATCCAGAATATCCTTTTTGAAGCATTTCTGTAAATTCCACAAGCACTTCAATTGGAGATACAAAAATATTAATATAAAGGGCATAAGTTGCAAGTGCCACTGGCTGTAACGTTCCTTTTGCTACAAAGTAGCCACCACCAACTAAAATTGTAATATATAAAAGGCCTTGGAAAAAGTTATTTCCTCCTTGGAATAGCCCCATACAATTGTAGTTATTCTTTTTACTCTGCACATATTGTTCATTACTTTTTGAAAACTTTTCTCTTTCAATGTCTTCATTGGCAAATGATTTTACAACACGGATTCCTGCTAATGTATCTTGTAATGCGGCGTTTACACCAGCAATTTTTCTTCGGTTATCCATAAAAGTTGCTTGCATTTTCTTATTTTGTGATAAAGAAAATAAAAGCATACAAAGTGTTACCGCTAATAAAATCAATGTTAATGGAACATGAATACAAGCGAGTAAAAGGAAAGAACCAATAATTTTTAATAAGGAAATAAAAATATTTTCTGGGCCATGATGAGCAAACTCACAAATTTCAAATAAGTCGCTTACTAACTTACTCATCATCTCTCCTGTATTATTTTTATCATAATAAGAGAAAGAAAGTTCTTCATACTTATTGAACAACTCCTCTCTCATATCCCGTTCCATATGCACCCCCATAATATGTCCTTGGGCAGAAATATAATATTTACAAACAGAGCGCACGGCATACATGACAATTAAACCAACAGCTAACATAAAAAGACTGTTTAAAATCGTCTTTGAATCCGCATTAAATACGTGAGCATTTAAATAATTCAATATTTGCGGAAACGCTAAATCGATAATACTAATCAATAACGCACAGAACATATCAATAAAAAATACGCTTCGATATGGATAATAATATCGAATAAATTTCTTCATAATCTTCATGTTTTTTTCCTTTCTATTATTTATTTTTTATTGGAGTCTACGAAAAAATGTTTCTTTATCACCTTTTTCGCTTATCCTATTTTAATAAAGATCTATAAATGAGCAAGTTCGTGATTTTGCATAAAAAAAGAGACACCTAACTTCCATTGTGTTGTATAATGAAAATGAAACAATAACCATTTACAGCACTCACGAAAGGGGATGTCTCTTGCAAATACTATACATCATTCTTCATTCTTATACAAGCAGTTAAAGCAAATTCATTTATGCAAATATTTTTCCAACAGAATTATCAACCATTTCATGAGTATTCTAATCAGCATTTTCTGCTTAGGATACAATGGAAAGACTACAGATATGGCAAAAAATAGTCCTTGTCATAGAACAACCATT
>DVIZ01000056.1 GCA_018710905.1 Candidatus Scybalomonas excrementigallinarum
TACATCTGTTTACTTGTAAGAATTGTGGCTACAAGTCTAATGATGACCGTATTGGAGCAATGAATCTGTATCGTATGGGAATCAACTATCTTGCAGATAGTCAAGTACCTAATACAGTTGTGACAGAGTAAACTTTGCCACAAAGGGTGCTGTCAACCACCCTGCGATGTAACGCCACGAGAGATAAATATCTATCGGGGTTAAAGGTCGGAGGAGCAATCCGTTAGCACGACTGGGCAGTTACAAGCCCATGACCTTTAGGTCGTGGGTAGTTGACAATATTGATCTCTACCGAAATAATGATTTTTCAGAAATTCGAAATTGCATGGAACAATTAAAAATTGATTATTTGTCATTGGAAAAAACGGTGAATAACATGAATGGAATTTCTGGAGGAGAGAAGTCAAGAGTCTGTTTAGCAAGAGCCATTCTTTCGCTTCCTAAATTTTTAATTGTCGATGAACCAACAGCAGCTCTTGATGATAAAACTTCTTTGGAAGTTATGAAATTTCTTTGTCAGTTGCCAGTTACCGTTATTATCATTGGACATCATATGAAAAAAGAGCAGTTAAAATTATTCGATGAAGTGATCGATTTGAATCACCTGTCATAAATGTTATTTTTAAATATAACTGTCGTAAAAAAAAGGGATCGATTGGGATAGAAGACAAATGGATGATAAGAAAGGGCATGATAATGATAGAAACATTATCATGCCCTAATTTGGGTGAAGGAGCATAAGTCAAGCAGAAATGCTTGCATTTCTATTTGACGCCGCCCACGAACATGAGAAACCCGCGAAGCAAGTTTCTCATTGTATGCAAAGATGATAATTTTGCTTCGCAAATTGCTCGCGCGCGGCAAAGTGTACGTTGCTAGGAGTGACCGAAAGTTGCGAAGAGTGTGCAACGCACACTTTGTTCTTTGACGGTATCTATGAATATGAAGAACATGCCAAGTGTGTTTTTCATTGTTTGTATAAAAGTAATGAGTTGAATAGGATATTTCCATGAGTTTTTAGAGGTTGCATACGCATATGAGAAGAGAGAGAAATAGGTTTTGTTGGGGTTAGGGAAAGAAGTGTCATGAAGGAAAGATAACAGGAAGAAAGAATCTTGATAACATACTTGATATAAATGGGGGGCTTCTGTTATAATAGAAAAATATATCAAATAGAAGAGGGAATCACAATGGAAAAAGTTTTCATAGATAGTGAATTTCAAGATTTAATTGATACATTACTGGAAGATCGTAAGTGTGGAAATTTGGACAAGTTAAAAGAGGATGCCACTCGATTAAAAGAGAATGCTATTCGTTCAGGAAATGATTATGCAGAGGCTGTTGCCTGTTATTTTCTTGCTGGTTATTGCTTAATGTGTAATGAACTGGCAAAGAGTATTGCTTATTGTAATTATGTAAAAGAAAATTATAGTAAACATCAGTCTCATTATGTATATGCCATGTGTTGTAGTATTGCAGGAACAGCGCATATGTATTTGAATAAGCAACAAACTGCAGTTAGCTATTTTTTAGATGGATATTATATTAGTTTAAAATTCTCTTTTTTTGATACACAAGCTAATATTTTAAATAATATGGGTTCTATTTTTTATGAGTTAGGGGATTATAAAAGAGGGATAGAATACTTTTTGAGGGCCTATGACGTTACCCAGAACAAACAGTATAAAAATCCAAATCCAAAGACATTAGAAATGATATTGGTTAATTTATCCGGTAGTTATGCAAGAGAGAATAAATTTGAAGAGGCAAAATACTGGGAACAAAAATATTTGGATATATTTGGAGAAAGTAATGATCTATGGATTACCAACAATCTATTAATCAATCATATGTTAATGGATCATGCATCTGGATGTCATTCAAAGTTAGTAGAAGATATTAATCTGTTTTTAGAATCTATGAAAGATGGATGGGCGGATCTATTTAGCATCAGAATCATACTTGAAGTCATAGAAATTTGTTTGGAACTAAAAGAGATTGAATTAACTAAAAGGGGTATTGAATTAGTAGAATCTAAAATGAAAAACTTAAATGAAGCATTTCATAAGGAACGCCTAGCTTCTATGAAAATCCAGTTGTATGAATTAACAAATGAAAAGGATAAATTATTTGAAGAATTGCTAAAGTATTATACAATTGTAAGGCAAAATGAAAATGAAAAGAAAGAGATAGAAAGTTCTGGAGTTCTTTCAAGAATTCATTTACGGCATGCGGAGTATAGTAAAAGGCAAATAGAAATAAAAAATAAAGAGCTAAAAAGATTGAATGAGAGAGACTCTTTTACTGGTCTTTTAAATAAAGCATTTTTTGAGAAAAAAGTACAAGAACGATTACAGAGAAAGACAGACGAAGAAGAAAAAGATGTATTACTGATTATTGATATTGATAACTTTAAGGAGATCAATGATACTTATGGACATGTAGTAGGCGATCAAGTTATCAAAGAGGTAGCGAATCTATTACAGAATAAAACAAGACATATGGATTATGTTGGAAGAATTGGTGGAGATGAGTTTTGTGTTTTAATGCTTGATATTCCTAATATGGAAGTTATGGAGCTATGGATAAAAAATTTCATAAAAAGTGTACAAGACATTACTTGTGATAAAGTGATGCCAGGAGAGATTACAGTCAGTGTCGGAGCAGCGAGTTCAGATGGAGAAAGTACAAATTTAGAACTTTTTGAAAAGGCAGATAAAGCTATGTATGAAGCCAAGAAAAAGGCTAAAAATACATATGGAACATACGGAAAGAAGAAATGATGAACTTGCTCATTTATAGTTAAAAAAGATACTTATATGATAGTTATTTAGCGGTAATGGAAGGTTATCGATATACGTATTCTTGTAAACGTTTTAAAGGAGTAAGGCATCCGCTCACGTTGGTCGCAGAGCAAGACATGACAATAAAAATGAATTCTAAGTTCGAACTAAAAGAGGGAGAAGCACAGGCATATTTATTGACTGCGGATCATAAGCTGACGAAAGTATCCGATGGGGAAAATTCTTACTCATTAAAAGAAGGGGAGAATTATCTAGTATTAGCAGCTGTGGATATGAATGGTAGTTATGAAAATAGTATTACATCAGAGAAAGCATTGGAAATAAAACAAGAATAGAAAAAAGGAGTTATGCACTAGGATATAACTTAGTACATAGCTCCTTTTTCTCATTGTTATTCGGTCTCTTCCTCTTTTTTCTTAAACATTAACGTATGAATTAAATAGCTATACACATCAGAGCTATTGGATTTCCAGTTATCACAAATCACAACCGCCTGCTCTTCGGATACGACATTTAACTTTACTTCTAATAGGGTACTACTTTTTTCTTTTACAATACAGTTTACCGTATATTCGCCTTTTTTTGCTGGATAATATTCGGAAAGAATTTCCACTTCGTTTCGAAGTTGGTAACGGTTTTCTTCAAAAAATTCCATAATGTCACTTTTGATGGCATCTGGAATTTTATATTCAAAAAGTCGTAATGTCTCTACACCAGCTGGAGTGCTGTGGTAGTGGCTTGTATTTCTAATAATTTCAGGACGAATAAGACTAGAGTCCACTAATTCGTTAATCGCTTGTTGTAAGTTAAAATAATTGGTATATCCTTTGTCCAAAATAAATTGGGATAGTTGGGAGTTTGTAAGAGGAAAATCCACTTTATCCAACATATAGAGAACGATTAGTTTATATAATGTTAAACCATCAGCATGCATGGTATATCACTCCTTATAATTTTTTCCTTGTATGCAATTTTGCTCTTTCATTCTATGGTGCATTGTATTGAGAACCACTTTTTTATTACCGCTCCAAAGTGGGGCGATTAAAAGGTTTTTTGGACCGTCTCCTGTAATACGGTGAACGACAATATCAGGACGAAGTTCGTTGATACAGTCAATGATGAGATCTGCATATTCTTCTAGGGAATAAGTTGGAAAAGGATGGCGTTCATAGTAAGTAGCCAAATCCGTATTTTTTAAAATATGAAGAAGATGCAGTTTGATTCCATCAATCGGAAGTTTGTTGAGATAACGAATTTCTTCTAAAATCATCTCATTTGTTTCGTTGGGAAGTCCAAGTATCATATGAACGACTACATTGCAACCGATATTTTTTAACCGATAGACCGCATCATGAAAGCAGGAAAGAGGATAGCCTCTTCGGATAAACTTTGCACTTTGTTCATAAATCGTTTGAAGTCCTAGTTCTACAAAAACAGGTTTTTGCTGATTTAATTCTTTTAATAAAGCAAGCACTTCATCGGAAAGACAATCGGGTCTTGTGCCAATGGATAGTGCTACAATCTCCTCAGGTTCGATTGCTTCATAAAAAATTTTTTTAAGCCATGATATGGGAGCATACGTATTGGTAAACGCTTGAAAGTAGGCAATAAATTTTTGACCAGTTTTTTTATTTTTCAGACGAAGCTTTCCTTCTTCGATCTGTTCTTTAATAGGAAGGGTCGCTGAGGAAGCAAAGTCTCCAGAACCACCTTCGCTACAGAAAATACAGCCACGGTTTCCAAGTGTTCCATCTCGATTTGGGCAAGTCATACCGCCACTTAGCGAGAGTTTATACACTTTTTCATGAAACTGCTCTTTTAAATATTGATTTAAAGTATAGTATCTTTGCTCCATGTTATCATCTCATTTCTATTGTCTTTTGTTTCTATGTTATCATAGCATTTCTCTATTTCTATGGCAATAGGAAGGAAAAGAAACCTTGTAAGGAAGAAGAAGTTATGCTACAATGGTAAAATCAAACTTAGTTTATACTAAGACAACGAATCGAGTAATGAGGAAAAGGTGTTGTCTCATCAAAAAAATATGGGAGTTTGTGTCAAAGAGTAAAATATCTATTAAGTAAAATCGGAATAATATTGATTATCTTCAACGATTATTATCTAAAAATTACCCAAAATGCACATACGTTATGGAAAAAATCGATTTTAATGAAATAAATAAAACAATATGAGAAAAGAAAGGAATCATTCATGGAATATGAAAAAATGTCTAAAGCGCAATTGTGTGCAATAGGAAAAGAACGTGGACTAAAAGGAATTACGATATTAAAGAAGAATGAAATCATTGAGAAATTAATAGAATTAGATTCTAATAGCCAAGAATGTGATAAGACAAAAGAAAAAGACTCAGAAAAGCAAGCGAGTAAAGAAATGGTTTCAGAAGAAAAAGAAGGATTGAGATCTCAAAGAGAATCCGAAAATAATGGAACAAGAGGAAAAACTTTGCGAGAAGAAACGGAGCCTTTAAAAAGTACAAGAAGAGAGTTTGGAAGGGAAACTGAGCGAACGAATCATAAAGATTCTTCTGAATGTACAAGAGCAACAACAAAAGAATGTGAGAAAGATTCGGAAAGAGAAGGCGTTCGAGAACAGCGTTTGTCATTTGAAGAGTTAGATAGTGGAGAAACAGCCAATGGTATTTTAGAAGTAATGCCAGATGGATATGGATTTATCCGCTGTGAAAATTATCTCCCAGGAGAGAATGATATTTATGTAGCACCTTCTATGATTCGCCGTTTTAATTTAAAGACAGGGGATATTTTAACTGGAAATATCCGAATTAAAACACAAAGTGAAAAATTTAGTGCCTTATTATTTGTAAATTCCGTGAATGGATTTCATCCAGTGGAAGCAGCAAAGAGAAAACCATTTGAAGAATTGACACCGATTTTCCCAAATGAAAGAATCCGATTAGAACGACAAGGTTCCCGTGTTTCTATGAGAATTATGGATTTACTTTCCCCAATTGGAAAAGGACAAAGAGGAATGATTGTTTCTCCACCAAAGACAGGAAAAACAACGTTATTAAAAGATGTAGCAAAAAGCATTTCTACTAGCTATCGTGATATGCAATTGATCGTTCTTTTAATCGATGAACGTCCAGAAGAAGTAACGGATATCCGTGAATCCATTGAAGGGCCAAATGTAGAAGTGATTTATTCTACTTTTGATGAACTTCCAGAACATCATAAACGGGTATCGGAAATGGTATTAGAGCGTGCAAAACGCTTAGTAGAACATAAAAAAGATGTTGTAATTTTATTAGACAGTATTACAAGACTTGCAAGAGCTTATAACTTAACCGTTCCACCAAGTGGAAGAACATTAACAGGTGGTCTTGATCCTGCGGCTCTTCATATGCCAAAGAAATTTTTTGGAGCTGCTAGAAATATGAGAGAAGGCGGAAGTTTAACTGTCCTTGCCACAGCTCTTGTAGAAACAGGAAGTAAAATGGATGACGTTGTTTTTGAAGAGTTCAAAGGGACTGGTAACATGGAATTAGTTCTTGATAGAAAGTTATCAGAAAAACGAATTTTCCCAGCCATTGATATTTTAAAATCTGGAACAAGAAGAGATGATCTTCTTTTAACACCAGTGGAAAAAGATACAGTAGATGCTTTACGAAGAGAACTTTCTGGTGGTCGTTCCGATGAAACATTGGATGAAATGTTGAAATTATTTATAAAAACAAAAAATAATGAAGAATTCATAGATCTTGTAAGAAAGTCATTGTTGAAAACTTCCTAAAAGAAAAAAGAGATTGGAAGGACGGCTTTTCATTGTTTAGAACTGTATTTGGGAGCGAAGACGGCTTATAGCTTAAAAAAGTTCCAAAAAAATACAGATTGTGCTTGCAATGTAATAGAGGGTATGATATAATGAGAAAGCTGTTTAAAACACTAAAAAAGATTGACAAGTTTATGATGTCATCTTATAGATGAATAACTGACAAAGAGGTGAAAAAGATGAGAGAAGGAATCCATCCAGCTTATTATCAAGCAAAGGTAGTATGTAACTGCGGAAACGAGTTCGTAACTGGTTCTACAAAGGAAGATATCCACGTAGAAATCTGTTCTAAATGTCATTCATTCTACACTGGACAGCAGAAAGCAGCTCAGGCTCGTGGTCGTATTGATAAATTCAATCGTAAATATGGTGTTAACCAATAATAAGAAGTTTAAGAATAGGTTGGGATTGAATAATCTCAGCCTATTTTTATGTTATAGGAAATTCTTCGCAAAGCGAATTATCCTATAACATAAAAAAAGCACTGTGTGCAAACGATATACACCAAAAGCGTGTTTTTCATATTTGCGTAGAAGGTATCAGCCGATAGGCAAAGGAGGCGTTATGAAAAGGACAATGATTGGTGGACAGGCGGTTATGGAAGGGGTTATGATGAAGAACCTCGATAAGTATGCGGTAGCCGTCAGAAAGCCGAATAAGGAAATTGTTGTAGATGTACAAGATTATATAGGATATACAGAGAAGTATCCTATTTTGAGACTTCCAATTTTAAGAGGAGTTGCCAGTTTTGTAGAATCTCTTGTAGTTGGAATGAAGACGCTAACATATTCTGCTAGTTTTTTTGAAGAAGAAGAGGAACAAAAGAAACCATCCAAAATGGATACTTGGCTTGAAAAACACTTAAAAGGAAAAGCAGAAGACGTTTTAATCGGGATTACCGTTTGCATTTCGATTATAATGGCCGTTGGACTTTTTATGGTTTTGCCATATTTTCTTGCAAACCTATTAAGACATTATACCGATTCTAACTTTTTCATTTCCTTTATGGAGGGTATTGTTCGGATTGGGCTTTTTCTTTTCTATATTATATTGATTTCACAGATGAGTGATATTAGGCGGACGTTTATGTATCATGGAGCAGAGCATAAAACGATCAATTGTTTGGAACATGGAGAAGAATTGACAGTAGAAAACATAAGAAAACATTCTCGTTATCATAAACGCTGTGGTACAAGTTTTCTTTTGATCGTTATGGTGATTAGTGTTATTTTCTTTATGTTCATTCAAGTGGAAGGAACATGGATGCGTCTGCTCGTTCGTCTATTGCTCGTTCCAGTGATTGCAGGTGTTTCTTATGAATTCATTCGTTTGGCAGGAAAGAGCGACCATTCTTTTGTGAATTGGCTTAGTAAACCAGGAATGGCATTGCAAGGCTTAACAACAAGAGAGCCAGAAGATGAAATGATAGAAGTTGCCATTCGTTCTGTGGAAGCGGTGCTAGACTGGAAAGAATATATAAACGCATTGAATAACGGAGAAGTTGAAGGATGTTGTTCAGTGAAAGAGAAATAGAAAGGGCGATAACATGAACGCAAAGGAATGGGTTTCATGGGGAACCAGCCAGTTAGAAGAGCAACAAATCAATGATGCACCATTAGATGCATGGTATTTGTTTGAATTTGTAACTTCCATGTCTCGAATTGATTTTTTGTTAGATGGAGATAAGGAAATTAAAGAAGAACAAGGAAAGCGTTATGAACAGCTCATTAAAAAAAGAAAAGAACATATTCCACTCCAACATTTAACCGGTGTACAAGAGTTTATGGGATATGAGTTTTTTGTAAATGAGAATGTTTTAATTCCAAGACAGGACACAGAAACTGTGATAGAAGAAGTGCTAAAGACAGCTCCGTCAGGAGAAAAGATGCTTGATGTCTGTACAGGAAGTGGCTGTATTGCACTTAGTATCGCATTGCTTGGCAATTATAAAGAAGTAGTAGCGACGGATTTGTCCAACGAGGCACTGTTTGTTGCTAAAAAAAATGCAGAACGTTTATTAAAGGAAAATGAAACAAATAGTTTCGTTCGATTTTATCAAGGAGATTTATTTGAATCGATTCCAAAAGAAGAGAAGTTTGATTTAATTGTATCGAATCCACCTTATATTGAAACAAAAGAATGTGAAAAATTAATGCCAGAAGTCAAGGATCATGAGCCTATGATGGCGCTTGATGGAAGAGAAGATGGACTTTACTTTTATAGAAGAATTGTAAAAGAGGCAAGACAATATTTGACAGATGGTGGATGGCTTTTTTTTGAAATTGGGTATAATCAAGGAAGTGCATTACAAGAGATTTTCTCTTCTTATAAGGAATATGAAGACATTCAGATAAAAAAAGATTTAGCAGGGCTTGATCGTATTGCGGCTGCTCGTTATAAAAAGATAAAATAGTAATAAAAAAAGGAAAAGCAGGAGGAACCGTTATGTTTGATAAATTAGACGATATTGTGGAAAGACTTCAGGTTGTATTAGAAGAATTAAGTGATCCAGATGTCATAAATAATCAGGCAAGATATCGCCAATTAATGAAAGAACAAAATGATTTAGCGCCGATCGTTGAAAAATATACAGAGTATAAAAAAGCGAAACAAACGGTAGAAGATAGTTTAGAACTATTAGAAATTGAAACCGATGAAGAAATGCGTGAAATGGCAAAGGAAGATTTAAATGAAGCCAAAAAGCAGATTGAACAATTAGAAAATGATTTAAAAATTTTACTTCTTCCAAAAGATCCGAACGATGAAAAGAACGTTATTGTAGAAATTCGTGCAGGTGCAGGTGGAGATGAAGCGGCACTTTTTGCAGCAGAAGTATTCCGTATGTATAAAAACTATGCAGAAGGAAGACGTTGGAAAGTGGAAATGATGTCTGTAAATGAAAATGGAATTGGTGGATTTAAAGAAGCGATTTTCATGATCAGTGGAACAGGGGTATATTCTCGTTTTAAATATGAATCTGGTGTACACCGTGTACAACGTGTTCCAGCAACAGAATCAGGCGGACGTATTCATACTTCTACGATTACCGTTGCGATTATGCCTGAAGCAGAAGAAGTGGATTTCCAATTAGATATGAACGACTGTAAATTTGATGTATTCCGTGCATCAGGAAATGGTGGACAGTGTGTCAATACAACAGACTCTGCTGTACGTTTAACACATATTCCTTCAGGAATTGTTATTTCTTGTCAAGATGAGAAATCACAGTTGAAGAATAAGGAAAAAGCGCTTAAAATTCTTCGTTCTAGATTATATGAAATGGAACTTCAAAAAGCACATGATGCAGAAGCGGAAGCGAGAAGAAGTCAAGTTGGAACAGGAGATCGTTCTGAAAAGATTCGAACTTATAACTTCCCACAAGGCCGTGTGACCGATCATAGAATTAAGTTGACACTTCACAAATTAGATTCGATTATGAATGGAGATTTAGATGAAGTGATTGATTCTTTAATTGCAGCGGATCAGACAGCGAAATTAAGTAAGATGAATGAAAACTAATAGAACAAGATAAGGAGACGAAGCTATGAAAAAGCAAGCGATCACTCCTTTTGTAAAGTGGGCAGGTGGGAAGAGACAACTTCTTCCCGCCATTAAAGAGCGATTACCAGAGAAGTATAATCGTTATTTTGAGCCTTTTGTTGGTGGTGGAGCTGTTTTATTTGAGTTACAGCCAAAAAAAGCAATTATTAATGATTATAATCGTTCTCTTGTCCATACTTATCGAAGTATACAAACAATGCCAAAGGAAGTTATGGCTTGTGTGGAACAACTCGATCAAGGGCTTATTCAAGGTGGAAGAGATTACTATTATGAGAAAAGAGCACTTTATAACGAGAAAATGTTAAAAGAGGAGTATGATGTTTGGATGGCTGCACTCTTTCTTTTCTTAAATAAACATTGTTTTAATGGTTTATATCGTGTCAACGGAAAAGGGCTGTTTAATGTTCCTTATAATAATAGTAAAAAGTCATCTTATGCTCAAAAAAATATTGAGGGTATTTCAAAGTATTTAAAGAAAGTTCGAATTTTAGAAGGGGATTTTGAAAAAGCATGTAAGGGAGCAAGAAAAGGAGATTTTATCTTTTTTGATAGTCCCTATGCCCCTTTAAATCCTACTTCTTTTGAATCTTATACAAAGGAAGGCTTTGATAAAGCGAGTCATATAAGACTGGCAAAATTATTTAAGAAATTATCAAAACGAGGTTGCTATTGCATGCTGACAAATCATGATACCGAATTGATTCGAGAACTCTATTCGGAGTATAATATCGAGGTTGTGCCTGTAAAGCGATCCATTAATTCTGATGCGAAAAAACGCGTTGGAGAAGAGGTTATTATTCGGAATTATAAATAATGAGTGAGATGTTCTTCTCTTTCTTAGGGTTAGGGGAAAGAAAATAAAAATGCGAATAGGAGAAGAAGAGCATGGGAGTGTATTTGATTGATTATGAAAATGTAGCAATTAGTGGATTAGAAGGAGCAGAACATTTATCAGAAAAAGATGAGGTTCATATTTTTTATAGTGAAAATGCCAATAAAATGACATTTGAATTGCATAAAAAAATTCAAGAATCCAATGGACATTTCTATTATTATCAAGCAGATGTTGGCAAAAAAAATGCACTTGATTTTCAACTTGCAACATATTTAGGATATTTATTAGCCAAAAATCCAAAAGAAGAATATATTATTGTAAGTGGAGATGAGACCTTTCAATTTATTAAAAAATTTTGGATTAAAAAAGAGTTTAATATTCGAACAGCGCTCAACGTAGTTCATGTGGAGAAAGAAAAGAAAGTTGAAAAGCGTAAGAATATGCAAGCAGACATAGGAAAGAAAATTTGTCAAGTTCCAAAAAGAATAGAACCAACACCAGAGCAGATTGAGAAATCAGTAGAAGAAAAGATGCTACAATATATGCCAGAAGAAGGCGATGAGGTGAAGCGAATTTTTGGGTATATAAAAAAGTATAAAACGAAACAAGGGATTAACAATGCTTTGGTAAAACGGTATCGAAGTGAAAAAGCTGGAGAGATTTATAAAATAGTAAAACCATTATTAGTCAATAAAAAGGGACGATAACGGAACGAGAAAAAAGGCGAACCATGAGAGAAACATGGATCGCCTTTTCTATTATAGAAAATTTTGTTTTTCCTAACAAAAAAACACTTAGTGCAAACGATACACACTTTGTTTTCTTAGTTAGAAAACCAATAGTAATAAAACAGACAAGAAATAATAACACCTACAACCGATAAAATGATTTTTACAACCGGATTCCATTTCAGATTTCGCCACATAAGAAATAATCCTACAGGAAAAAATAAAATTAAAAAAGAAAGTACATAACTTGGTCGTTCGTACCAAAGTACCACATCTTTCATAGAATCTCTATGTTCTTGTACATCACCATAAGCGTTACTATAAGGTCCGCCAGAATAAGGATCATAAGGCGTGCCTTTTAATTTACGATATTTCATAATGATACATTCCTTTCTTAAAAAGATAAAAAAGATATCATGATTATACTCCTATTTTATTAAGAAAAGCAAGGTGAACGAATCGTTTTTTATAAAGAAAAAAGAAAAGATAGATAATTTCAATAATTTTAATACGATGTTAATTTTTTTTGTGTTATAATGAGTATAGTCTGATAGAATAAAGGAGGCATTGTTATGAAGATGATCATCGCAATTATGCAGAAAGAAGATGAAATCGATACCGTTGAGGAACTAAATAAAGCTCATTTTTTTGTTACAAAATTGGCGACAACGGGTGGATTTTTAAAAAGTAAAAATACGACGATTATGATTGGGGTAGAAGATGAGCAAGTGGAACAAGCCATCGAGATTATTAAACAAAATGCAGGAAGAAGACAGGGACTTCAATACAACACAGCAGGATTAGAATCCAATGGTATGATGCCGATGAGCAATATGATAACTCCAATTCAAGCGGAGATGGGTGGTTGTACTACGTTTGTACTTGATGTGGAACAATTCCAGAAGTTTTAAATATTTGTTGATGGTATGTCGTTCCTATGTTTGTTATAATGGAGTAATAGCACAAAAATAGAATGGAGGAACTTCTTTTTATGGAAAAAGTAACGTTGTATAATGGAGTTCATATGCCACTGGTTGGATTAGGTGTTTATAAAATAAACGATTTAGAAGAAATGAATTACGCAATACAGACTTCATTAGAGTGCGGATATACGATGTTTGACACAGCACAAATGTATAAAAATGAAGAAAATTTGGGAAAAGCATTAAAGCAGTCGGGAATTGAGAGAGAAAAAATATTTTTAATTAGTAAAGTGGATAATGGAAATCAGTGGTATGAATCCACATTAACAAGTTTTGAAGAATCATTAAAGAGACTGCAGACCGATTATTTAGATGCTTTCTTAATTCATTGGCCAGGGCAGAATAAAGAACGAATGATTTCCACATGGAAGGCATTAGAAAAACTCTATGAAGCAGGAAAAGTAAAAAGTATCGGTGTTTGTAACTTTGAAATCCATCAGTTAGAATATTTAATCGCCCATTGCAAAATAAAACCGATGATCAATCAGATTGAACATACACCATATTTACATGATGAAGCATTGTTAGAATACTGTAAGAAAGAACAGATACAGATTATGGCATGGGCTCCTTTATTAAGAGGCAATTTTGAAAATCCGATTTTCATAGAACTTGCCGAAAAATATCAGTGTTCCATCGCACAATTACTTCTTCGTTGGAATGTACAACAAGGAATTATAGTGATTCCAAAATCCAAAAATAAAGAACGTTTAATGGAGAACATCGATATCTTTGGTTTTGAAATTTCTGATGAAGATATTAAGAGACTAAATTCGCTTAATAAAAATCAGAGAACGAGTCATGATCCGAATGTATTTGATTTTTAAAAATAATAGGGAATAGAAAGAAGAGGTTTCTTGCAGGATGTAAGAAATCTCTTTTTTCATCCCCGTTCAAGAGGCAAGTTCTTTTAAGAAACAAGTTGCGACAAGTTTCTTTCTTTTACTATAATAAATGAGAATCATAAAAAAATATCTCTCAATAGAAACGGAGAGGTGAAAGAGAGAAAAAGAAAAAAGGGAAGGTAAGGTTATGGAATTAGTAAAAGAGCTACCAGAAGTTTTTGAATCGTTTGCAGAACAAAGAAGACAGTCATTTATTACAGTATGTGAATTAAAGGAAAAAGGGATTCCAGTTGTTGGGTTATTTTGCACCTATTTGCCTGTAGAAATTATAATGGCTATGGGGGCAATACCAGTAGGGCTTTGTTCGACTTCCGATGAGACAATATCCGATGCAGAGAAAGATCTACCAAGAAACTTATGTCCATTGATTAAATCCAGTTATGGCTTTGCAAAAACAGATCGTTGTCCTTATTTTTATTTTTCAGATTTAGTTGTTGGAGAGACGACCTGCGATGGCAAGAAAAAAATGTATGAATATCTAGCCAATTATAAAAATGTCTATGTGATGCAGTTACCAAATACGCAAAATGAAGATGGACTTTTGTTGTTTCAAAAAGAATTGTTACGGTTTAAAGAGAAGTTAGAGCAACAATTTGAAGTGACAATTACAGAAGAACAAATAAGAGAAGCCATTCGATTGAAAAATAGAGAAAGAGAATCCTTAAAGAAGTTTTATGGATTAATGAAAAAAGAACCAGCACCTATATTAGGAGAGGAAATTTATCAAGTGCTAAATGGGGCTAGTTTTAAATTTGATAAAGAAAAAGCCATTGAGGAAGTCGATGCTCTTACCGAACGGATTGAACAAGAATATGAAGAAGGAAAGCATATTGAAAAGAGACCAAGAATTTTAATTACAGGTTCACCAATTGGAGGTGGTGCATTAAAAGTAGTGAAAGCAATTGAAGCAAATGGGGGAATTGTCGTTTGTTTTGAAAATTGCTCTGGAGCAAAATCATTGGATCGGCTTGTAGATGAAAAGGAAGAAGATGTTTATAAGGCTTTAGCAGAACGATATTTGTCCATTGGATGTTCTTGTATGTCACCAAATCCGAATCGATATGAGTTATTAGGACGGTTAATTGAAGAATACCAAGTGGATGCCGTTGTGGATGTGGTGTTACAGGCTTGCCATACGTATAATGTGGAAACACTGGGAATCAAACGATTTGTCAAAGAACAATATGAGATTCCATATATGACAGTGGAAACGGATTATTCCTCTGCAGATCTTGGACAATTAAATACAAGAATGGCAGCATTTATTGAAATGCTATAACGAGGAAAGATAGAATGCAAGGAAATGAAACGATGAAAAAGGAATATTTAACGTTAGGGATTGATTCTGGTTCCACCACGACAAAAGCAGTGTTATTCGATGGAAAAAATATTGTAAAAAAAGCAATCATCGCCACTTCTGCAAATCCAAAAGAGAGCATGGAACGAATCTATAAGCAGATGTATCAAGAAGAAGTAAAGTATGTAATAGCCACTGGGTATGGAAGAGAGCTATTACAAGAAGCCGATAAAAAAGTGACAGAAATTACGTGTCATGCAAAAGGCGCTGCCTTTTTATGTGAGGAGATTGGGGCAGTTATCGATATCGGAGGGCAAGATTGCAAAGCAATTTTACTGGATCAAGATCAAAATGTCATTGATTTTTTAATGAATGACAAGTGTTCTGCAGGAACAGGGCGTTTTATTGAAGTGATAAGTAGGGTGTTAGGTCAGAAGGTAGAAACGATAACGGAATTTACAAAAGGAAAAAATCCAGTGAGCATTAGCAGTATGTGTACGGTATTTGCAGAAAGTGAAGTGGTAAGTTTGTTGGCAAAAGGAGAAGATGCAGGTGATATTTTACTTGGAATCATTCACTCTATTTGTAGAAGAACTGCAATTTTTGCTCAGAAGTTACCATTAGAAGGGGAAATCTTTTTTTCGGGTGGACTTGCTCAAAATGAAGTGTTTCAAAATGTGCTAAGTTATTACTTGAAAAAAGAAGTGAAAACCCATGAATTATCCCAATTTGCAGGAGCAATCGGAGCGGCTGTTATTGGCTGGAGGAAAATAAAAAATAAAGGTTAAAAAGAAAATTAATAGATAAAAAAAGAGAGTATTGCAAGATAATTAAGAGAGAAAATGTTCTATTTTTGTGAGAAGAAAGCAATGAATTCGTAGTTATCTATTATCAGTATTATTTATGCAAAAATAACAAGTTCGCTAAAAATTGAAAAGAATATCTGCTCAAATGGAAACTTGACAAAATTAATCGTGATTAAAATTATACAATATGCACAAAAAAATATCAAAAACTCGTCAAAATTAGACGAGTTTTTTTTGAGCAGATATAGTATAATGAAGAAAGTTTGATATATATTCTATGTATACAGTATACTTTATAAATTAGGGAAATATCACTTTCAATTCGTGGCATTTCGGTGTAGAATATATATTAGTTAATACTGCAAAAAAGGTAGTATTCAACAAAAGGAAAAACCATTTACGTTTATTTTAGGAGGTAAAGTTAAAATGGCAAGAAAAATGAAAACCATGGATGGTAATACTGCTGCCGCTCACGTATCTTACGCGTTTACTGATGTAGCTGCCATCTATCCAATCACACCATCTTCTCCAATGGCTGACTACACAGACATGTGGGCAACACAGGGAAGAAAAAATATCTTCGGACATCCAGTAGTAATGTCTGAAATGCAGTCAGAAGCAGGTGCTGCTGGTGCAGTTCATGGTTCTTTACAAGCTGGTGCATTAACAACAACTTATACAGCTTCTCAGGGATTATTATTAATGATTCCTAACTTATATAAAATCGCTGGTGAATTATTACCAGGTGTTGTGCATGTATCTGCTCGTGCTTTAGCAAGCCATGCATTATCTATCTTTGGTGATCACTCTGACATCTATGCTTGCCGTCAGACAGGTTTTGCTCAGTTATGTGCAAGTAACGTACAAGAAGTTATGGACTTAGGAGCAGTTGCTCACTTAACAGCAATCGAAGGACGTGTTCCATTCATGCATTTCTTCGATGGTTTCAGAACATCTCATGAAATTCAAAAAATTGAAATCTGGGATTATGATGACCTTAAAGATATGTGCGATATGGAAGCTGTTGAAGCGTTCCGTAAACGTGCGTTAAATCCAGAACACCCAGTAATTCGTGGTACAGCTCAGAACCCTGATGTATTCTTCCAGGCAAGAGAAGCTTCTAACCCTTATTACAATGCAGTACCAGAGTTAACTCAGAAATACATGGACAAAGTTAACGAAAAAATCGGTACAAACTACAAATTATTCAACTACTATGGTGCAGAAGATGCAGAACATGTAATCATTGCTATGGGTTCTGTATGTGATACAATCGACGAAACAATCGATTACTTAGTAGCTGGTGGCGCTAAAGTCGGTGTTGTTAAAGTTCGTCTTTACAGACCATTTAGTGCAAAACACTTAGTAGAAGCTATCCCTGAAACAGTAAAACAAATCACAGTTCTTGATAGAACAAAAGAACCAGGTGCATTTGGTGAACCATTATACTTAGATGTTGTTGCTGCTCTTAGAGGAACACAGTTTGAAAAAGCTACAATCCTTTCTGGACGTTACGGATTAGGTTCAAAAGACACAATCCCAGCTGACATCATTGCTGTATATAACAATACAACAAAAGACAAATTTACACTTGGTATCGTAGATGACGTTACACACTTATCATTAGAAAGAGGCGAAAGCCCTAATACAACTCCAGAAAGCACAATCAGCTGTAAATTCTGGGGACTTGGAGCTGATGGTACTGTAGGTGCTAACAAAAACTCCATCAAAATCATTGGTGATCATACAGATATGTATGCTCAGGCTTACTTTGATTATGACTCTAAAAAATCTGGTGGTGTAACAATTTCTCACTTACGTTTTGGTAAAGATCCTATCAAAGCAACATACTTAATTAATAAAGCCAACTTTGTTGCATGTCATATGCCAGCTTATATTACAAAATATAACATGGTTCAAGACTTAAAAGATGGTGGTACATTCTTACTTAACTGTACATGGACACCAGAAGAAGTTGGTGAACATTTACCAGGACAAGTGAAAAAATACATGGCTGATCACAACATCAAGTTCTATATCATTGATGGTTTCAAGATCGGTAAAGAAATCGGACTTGGTGGACGTATCAACACAGTTCTTCAGTCTGCATTCTTCAAATTAGCAAACATCATCCCTGCAGAAGATGCAATCCAGTACATGAAAGATGCTGCAACTGCTTCTTACTCTAAAAAAGGTGATGATATCGTTAAGATGAACCATGAAGCAATCGAAGCAGGTGCAAACAACGTTGTTGAAGTACCAGTTCCAGCTGAATGGGCAAACTGCGAAGCAGAAAGCTTATTAAAACCAGTAACAGGTGATAGAGAAGACGTAGTAAGCTATGTAAACTCTATTCAGAATGCAATCAACTCTCAGACAGGTAATGATCTTCCTGTATCTGCATTCGTTGATTATGCAGATGGTACACTTCCATTAGGTTCAGCTGCTTACGAAAAACGTGGTGTAGCTATCGACGTTCCAGTATGGAATCCAGATAACTGTATCCAATGTAACTTCTGTTCTTATGTGTGTCCACACGCTACAATTCGTCCAGTAGCATTAGACGAAGAAGCTATGAAAAATGCTCCAGAATATCCAACACTTGATATGACAGGTGTTCCAGGAGTGAAATTCGCTATGTCTGTATCAGTTCTTGACTGTACAGGATGTGGTTCTTGTGCTAACGTTTGTCCAGGTAAGAAAGGAAATAAAGCGTTAACAATGCAACCAATCGGCGACAACTATGACAAACAAGATATGTTTGACTACGGTGTAAAATTAGACGTTCCAACAGCTGTTACAGATAAATTCAAAGAATCAACTGTAAAAGGAAGTCAGTTCAAACAACCATTACTTGAGTTCTCAGGAGCTTGTGGTGGATGTGGTGAAACACCATACGCAAAATTAGTAACTCAGTTATTTGGTGATAGAATGTATATCGCTAACGCAACAGGATGTTCTTCTATCTGGGGTGGATCTTCACCTGCATCACCATATACAGTAAACAAAGAAGGAAGAGGACCAGCTTGGGCTAACTCTTTATTCGAAGACAATGCTGAATTTGGTTATGGTATGAGATTAGCTCAGGATGCTTTAAGAGGACGTGTTATTGCAGCTGCTGAAACAATCGTAGCTACAACAGATGACGCTGACTTAAAAGCAAAAGCAGAAGCATTCTTAGCTACAAAAGATTCAAGCACAGACAACGCTCAGCCAGCTAGAGACTTAGTTGCTGCATTAGAAGCAAAAGATTGTGATTGCGCTGAAAGAGCTGAAATCTTAGCAAACAAAGATTTCGCTGCTAAGAAATCTCAATGGATCTTCGGTGGAGATGGATGGGCTTACGATATCGGATTCGGTGGTGTTGACCACGTATTAGCAGCTGGAAAAGATGTTAATATTTTAGTATTCGATACAGAAGTTTACTCTAACACAGGTGGACAGGCTTCTAAAGCTACTCCAACAGGTTCTATCGCTCAGTTCGCTGCTGGTGGTAAAGATGTTAAGAAAAAAGACCTTGCTGCAATCGCTATGAGCTACGGATACATCTATGTAGCACAGATTTCTCAAGGTGCTGATATGAACCAGTGCTTAAAAGCTATCAAAGAAGCTGAAGCATACAATGGTCCATCTTTAATCATTGCTTACGCTCCATGTATCAACCACGGTATCAAAGGTGGTATGAAAAATGCTCAGGCAGAAGAAAAACGTGCAGTTGAAGCAGGATACTGGCACTTATTCAGATTCAATCCTGAATTAGCTGAAGAAGGAAAGAATCCATTTATCTTAGATAGCAAAGCACCATCTGCAGATTACAAAGATTTCATCATGAGCGAAGTTCGTTACAACAGACTTGCTCGTACAAATCCAGAAAGAGCAGAAGAACTCTTCAATAAAGCTGCAGAAGACGCTAAGAAGAAATACGAAAAATTAGTAGAAATGGCGAAATAATTCAACGTTTCGAAATTGAAATAGTTTGCATGGGAAAATGTTTTGTCAGTTTCCTGGCATTGGGAAATGAAGGGGTTAAGGCTTCTAGTTTCCTATCAACGGTGAGAAACACGTAAGTCGTGTTTCTCGCAGTTGTAGGCAACCGTTATATACGAGCAGGAATGTTTTTGTATAACTGGTTGCTTACGTGTAAATAATAAGAAGGAGACTGTAACGTCTCCTTCTTTTTCTATGTAAGTATCGAGTAAGGAAAAATATTCACATTTATATTTAATGTTGCCATTAATAGAATAACTAGCTTTGATAGTTTTTCAGCACTATTTGTCTTTATATGGATCCATTTATAATAGGAAGAAAATGGATGATTGTTAGTGTCAAGGATTTTTATAGCTTATAATAAGTAAAAGAAAAAGCATTTTTTTTTTATAGATTAGATTAGGGTGTCAAAAGGTTATCTTAGAAATATTTTTTGGCATTTTGCACAATTCAGAAAGAATTTGTTCCATTATACAGAGTTAAGAAGTTCTAAGTATTCTGAATTTTATTTTATGAGCAAGAAACGCAATCGTACCAAAGTCGCCCTTATTTGGGCTCTCTTGTGCTTAATTTTGCTGTTTATGATAGAATACTAACAACTTCTAGAACTCTTTCTAAGTCACGAAATTCTTTTCTCTCTTGTGCAATTTGCTAAGTGGATTTTTGGAAATGAGCTTTTGACACCCGAATCTAGATTATGAATAAAATGGTTGACAGTACCAAGCATTTTTATGAAAAAGAAGGAAGAAAAAATCGATCTATTATAGAAAATGAACCGTAATCGGTCAAAAGATCAAAAAAAACAAGAAAAATAAGTAAAAATATGGTAAAAATTGTTATTTACAATTATAAAAATCAGTGGTAATATAGTTGCAGTTTCAGGGATGACAAAATATGAGCAATATCTGTATTTCTTGCGAATTTTATGGTTTTTCTTGCAAGAGATAGAAAAGAAAGGACGTTTTGTTATGAAAAATAGAAAAGAAAGGAATAATGGCTATAAAGCATCTGCAAGAGCCATTATTACAATGAAACCAGAAACTTTAAATGACTTATTACATGGACAGGATAGAGAACTAAAAGAAGCTCGCTTTTTTGCAGAAGATGGCGGATATATGGCGGCAAGAAAAACGCAGGAAGCAATTCCTATGTGTTTACCACTTCCAGTGGAAGCATTTGAATTTGCTTTTTGTGAACATGCGAAAGATAAAGTAGAAGTAAGATGTGACATTCATACAAGTATAAAAAGAACAAGTGCAGGAATGGAAGCGTTATCAGCAGCTTCTATGGCAGCCTTTATTTTAAAAGAGAGATGCAATCACCTAGATGGGGAAATGAATGTTGACGGCTTAGAGATACTAGAACAAGCATGTTAATAAAAAAGTTGTTGCTCATAAGAGGACAGCAACTTTTGTATAGAGTGAAAGATCCGATAGCGTCGTGCTTTCGGATTTTTCTTTTCTTTTACGTGTTTACATGAAAGACATAAGTCGAAAGAGACAGAGAGGAAAAGACAATGGAGATATTGACACAATTAGTGATAATAGGAAGCATCTGTATGGCGGGAGATTGGATTTCTTCACTCCTACCGATTCCATTTCCAGGAAGTGTAGTAGCCATGATTCTATTATTTTTATTTCTTGGATTAAAATGGATTAAAGAAGAACAAATACAAGTAGTTGGAGATTTTTTATTAAAAAATATGGCATTTTTCTTTATTCCAGCTGGAGTATCGGTAATGAATTATTTTGATTTATTAAAATCCAGTATCATTCCTTTTATATTCATTTGCATAGTAACTTTAATTTTAACATTTATGGTAACCGCTTTTACCGTTAGTCTTGTTATGAAGTTACAGCAAAAGAAGAGAGAAAAGGAGGATTCTTGTAAATGAAAGTATTAATAGAGCATCAATTTTTTGGATTTATTTTATGCGTATTAGCGTTTCGTATCGGAGTGTTTATTAGTCAAAAAGTAAAGACGCCTGTTGCGAATCCATTATTATTGGCAATGATTATTATTATTGGATTTTTGATGGTAACAGGGATCAGTGTCGATCAATTTCAAATTGGTGGAAGTCTCGTTAATATGTTATTATCACCTGCTACAGCGATTTTGGCTCTTTCTATTTATCGTCAAAGACAGATTTTGAAAGAGTATTTTTTACCAATTGTAATAGGGTGTTTTGCAGGTTCCTTGACTTCCATGGGAAGTGTTTATGTGCTATGTCGTCTGTTTCACTTAGATGAAAAGATGTCAGCATCTTTAATACCAAAATCTGTTACAACACCGATTGCGATGAAAGTTTCGGAAAGCATTGGTGGAATTAGTTCCATTACGGTAGCAGCAGTTGTAATCACAGGGATTGTTGGAGCCATTGTAGCGCCAGTTTTAATTCGAATTTTCCGTGTAAAAAATCCTGTAGCAGCAGGCGTTGCCATTGGTACTTGTAGTCATGCTATGGGAACGACTAAGGCTATTGAAATAGGAGAAATTGAAGGGGCGATGAGCAGTGTTGCCATTGGAACATCAGGTTTAGTCACTGTTTTGATATCATTGTTGTTAGTATAGAAAAAATAAAAGAGATTATAGCATTTGTATTAGAAAGAGTTAGTACAATTGTGTTATAATCTCTTTTTTATGTTATAGACTAACTATGTCAAGTAGTTAAATTAAATTGAAATACTGTAAAAAATTATCGTACTTTGAAAATTATATGACAAAGAAAGCACCCCTATGGCTGCTTAAAAGTAGAATCAATGAATACTGGATTTTATGCTACTAAGCAGTATGTGTAATCTCTAAATGATAAAGAGCTCGAAGTAGCTTTTTCGCCACATGAGAAAGGGCGACATTATAATGTTTACCTTCTTTGCGTTTTTTCTCAAAAAAAGCGTGAAAGGTAGTATCCCAATGGCTAACATTTTTTGCTGCTGTATAAAGTGCATAACGTAAATATTTCGA
>DVIZ01000006.1 GCA_018710905.1 Candidatus Scybalomonas excrementigallinarum
TGTTATTAGTCTTTATGATGAAATATTTCGAACACACTTTTTTAGTTAAATTTATACAATAGTTACTAGTATTTTAATAATGAAAGGTAGGGGAATTGATGAAGCAAATAAGAATTTTATTGATTCAAAAACAACAAAAAGTGCAAGAGAAAAAATATAATGATACAATAATTACTCATAAATGGGAAAGGTTTATGAAATGGTGTTTTTTTTCATTAGGGATAGGAATTTTCATTATTATCTTTTGTACTAGATGTGGGAAGGACAATAGTAATAATTATAATTGGGAAGATGTTCAAATAGGAGTTATAGAAACAAATGGAAATGAAAAGAATAGTGAAATTAAATTTTATAATAAAGAATTAAAAGAAATAAATCACTTACCAATAGAAGATGCAACCTTAGGTAATATTTTTCATAATCCAATTGTATATCAAGATTTTCTTTATGTGATTCCACAAGGATATGCTTATTCAAAAGATGAAAAAAAGGTATTAGAAGTAAATTTAAAAAATTTAGAAAAAAAAGAATATAAGATAGATCAATTAGCTATGAATAGTATTTGTGTGAATAACGATTTCATTTATACTTGTAATACATTAAATGGAGATTCTTATATAAATCAATGTAATAAAAAGAATGAAAAAGTAAGAAGTAAAAAAATAAAGAGCATATATATTAGTAAATTGGTTTGTGATGAATCAAATATTTATGCCTTTGGTACAAGTCTTGAAAGAAGTAAAGTGAGATCATATATTTTTCTCTATGATCAAAATCTAAAATTGAAGGATAAAATTGATATTACAGAATATGGAATTTGTCATTATAAAGCAATTTTAAATGATAAGTATTTGATTTTTTCAAATGCAGAAAATTCGGAAAATAAACCAAATGATCTCGTAACTATTTTTTCTATAGAAAATAAAACGTTTGAAAATATAAAATTAAATAAAAATTACCCCTTAGATCTAGGAATATATAAGAATTATTTGATTATTTCTCATTATGATTTAGCTAGATTATCAGAAGGGGGAGTTAGTATTTATAATTTAGAAACAAAAGAACATAAATATTTTGAACTTTCACATGGAGTGGAACAAATGTGGCTTTTGGATTCCTATATCTATATATTAGGAGATCAAGACATTTATCAATATAAAATTGATAATGGAAAAATAAAGTTAGAGAATACAGTTGATATTAGAATGAAAAACAAAGAAAATTATTTATCAGGAATATTTGCTGTGAAATAAATATTGACATCGGATATAGAAAGCGTTAGACTAAAAAAGAAATAAAAAATAATACATAGCAGGTGAGTCGAATGAATTCGACTGAGATTAAAACTACTCGAATGTTTTTAAAGCCTTGAACCTGATCTGGGTAATGCCAGCGTAGGTAGATTATGGAATTTCTCTTTGCATATTTTAGATATGACTGTATTTTAAATATCATAGATGGAAAGAAACGATTCTAACCCTCGTCTGACAAAGATGGGGGTTTTTCTTTTTCTTGTTTTTCCGAATTTTTGTGAAAGACAAGAAAACAAGAAAAGAAGATAGGATGTCACCTGCTAATGGGAAGAGAGAAAAAGCAATTCTCTCATAAGTATGATTCAATAAAGGAGGAAGAAAAAATGAACGCAAGTGTTGCAATTCAAGTATTGCCAAATATGGAAAACGATGAGGAGTTAATCCGTGTTGTGGATGAGGTTATCGACTATATTAAAAGCACAGGATACAACTATTATGTAGGACCTTTTGAAACGACAATTGAAGGGGATTATGATGCTTTAATGGATATTGTAAAGGAATGTCAGCATATTGCAATTCGTGCTGGAGCACCATCCGTTGCCGCTTATATTAAAGTGAGTTATAAACCAGAAGGAGATATTTTGACCATTGAAAAGAAAGTCACAAAACATCATCAATAAATTTTATTCCGTTAGTGCGGTTCTTCTTTTGCTCGTAGTGTGGCAGTTGGTTTGTAGTTTTTCCATTGTTCCAGAATTTATGCTACCATCCCCAGCAAAAGTAGTACAGGCATTTATCAATGATTTTGGACTTCTTATGAGTCATTCTGTCACTTCATTAATGGAAGCGGGAATTGGACTAGCGTTAGGGGTGCTCATCGGATTTATTGCAGCTGTGCTTATGGATCATTATGATTGGCTTTATAAAGGCCTTTATCCATTAATCGTTTTAACACAGACAATACCAACGGTTGCCATAGCGCCCCTATTAGTTTTATGGCTTGGATATGAGATGGCGCCAAAAGTTGTATTAATTATTATTGTAACCTTCTTTCCGATTGCGGTTGGAGTATTAAATGGATTTCGCTCTGCGGATAAAGATACGATCCATTTATTGCGTTCTATGGGCGCTGGGAAAGTACAGATCTTTTGGCATGTGAAATTTCCAAGTGCATTAGGAGCTTTTTTCTCCAGTTTGCGTATTTCTATTTCCTATTCGATTGTAGGAGCTGTTATTGCAGAGTGGCTAGGAGGAACCAGTGGGCTTGGCGTTTATATGACAAGAGTGCGAAAGTCATTTGCCTTTGATAAAATGTTCGCAGTTATTTTTTTAATTTCTTTTTTGAGTCTATTGTTGATGGCTCTTATTGCTGTATTACAAAAGAAATGTATGCCATGGGAGCAAGTCAAAAAAGAAGAGGAATAAAGTTAAAAAACGAGGAGAAAGGGACGAAAGACGAAATATGAAACGATATGGAAAAAAATTATTAGCAGTTGGATTGTCTTTAGCGATGACAGTGAGCTTTACTGCTTGTGGCAATACAAGTAATGGAACGAGTGCAGAAAATGGTACAGAAAAAGAAAAGAAAAAGATTACATTCGTTCTTGACTGGACACCAAATACGAACCACACAGGTGTCTATGTAGCAGAAGAAAAGGGGTATTTTGAAGAAGCGGGACTTGAAGTGGAAATTGTACAGCCACCAGAAGATGGGGCAGAGGCATTAGTTGCATCAGGAAAAGCGCAGTTTGGCGTTTCTTTTCAAGATACGTTAGCACCAGCATTTGCAACGGATTCTCCTCTTCCAATTACGGCAGTGGCTACGATTATTCAGCATAATACTTCTGGAATTCTTTCAAGAAAAGGCGAGGGAATGGATAGTCCAAAAGGAATGGAAAACCATAAGTATGCTACATGGGATGCTCCAATTGAAAAAGCCATGATTCAAAATGTAGTGGAAACAGATGGCGGTAATTTTAGCAAAGTCGAATTGATTCCAAGTACTGTAAGCGATGAATATACCGCATTGAAAACAAAGCAAGTAGATGCCATATGGGTTTATTATGCATGGGCAGGAATTGCTACAAAAATGAAAGGGTTAGAAACGGATTATTTCTCTTTTAAAGATAATAATCCAGTGTTTGATTATTATACCCCTGTTATTATTGGAAATAATCAATATTTAGAGGAAAATAAAGAAACGGCAAAAGCATTTTTAAATGCGGTGAAAAAAGGATATGAAGACGCAATTAATAATCCAGAAGAGGCGGCAGATATTTTATGCAAGGCAGCCCCTGAACTTGACAAAGAGCTTGTGTTAGAAAGCCAAAAGTGGTTAGTGGATCAATATAAAGCAGAAGTAACACAATGGGGATATATTGATAAAGAACGTTGGAATGCCTTTTATAACTGGTTAGGAGAGAATGGATTGATAGAGCAAGCCATTCCAGAAAATACAGGATTTACAAATGAGTATTTGCCTGAATAAAAAATAGAAAAAATAAAAAAGAATCAATAGGTGACAAAGATGGCAGAACTGTTTACAAAAAATGTGACAAAGAAATTTGATGGAAAAACCATCATTCAAGATATTTCGATTGAAGTCCATGAAAAAGAACTGGTCTGCCTTCTTGGCGTAAGTGGGGCTGGAAAGACAACATTATTTAATGTTATTTCTGGCCTTTTAACGCCAGAAGAGGGCAGTATCTATTTAAATGGAACAGAGATTACAGGAGAGGCAGGGCATATTAGCTATATGCTCCAAAAGGATCTTTTGCTTCCTTATAAGACAATGGTTGATAATATCGCACTTCCACTTATTATAAAAGGAGAAAAGAAAAAAAGGGCGAGGGAAAAAGCAAGTAGTTATTTTAAAGAATTTGGACTAGAAGGAACACAGATGAAATATCCCAATCAGTTATCTGGAGGGATGAGACAAAGGGCGGCACTTTTGCGCACTTATTTATTTGCCAATCACGATGGAAAGGAAGAAAATGGCATCGCTCTTTTAGATGAGCCATTTAGCGCATTAGATACGATTACAAAAAGTGCTATTCATCAGTGGTATTTGGATGTAATGGAAAAGATCCATTTATCGACGATTTTTATTACCCATGATATTGATGAGGCTATTTTATTATCGGATCGCATTTACTTATTAACGGGAAAACCTGGTAGGATTACAGATGAAATTATCATTGAAGAGCCAAAGCCTCGAAGAAAAGATTTTAATTTAACAGAAGAATTTCTTGCTTATAAGAAAAAAATTATTGAAAAATTAGGAACAATATGAGAGAATAAGTTTTGCTGTTCAAAAGCTGAATTTTTTAAGTAGAGTTTGGACAGCAAAATTTATAAAATGTTTGACTTTAATACTGCGTTGTGATATAGTGATATGGAGCGGAAAAGTAAAAATAATGAAAGTCAAAAAAATGGCTTATTTTAAGAAACGCTCGAGGGTTCTTGTCGATAAATGAAGGAAAAATAACAGGATAGGAAAAAGCAGTAAGAATGATTTGACATCAGAGTGAAACATAAAATAAACAATAATTGCGTATATGATAAAAACGAGGTGTTATGAATATGGGAAAAGGAATTAAAACAGAAGCAGTAAGCCATTTATTAGAGGCGATTCTCACACTAGAAAATGTAGAAGAATGCTTTGATTTTTTTGAAGATCTTTGTACAGTAAATGAGCTATTATCATTAGCTCAGAGATTTGAAGTAGCGAAAATGCTTCGTGAACACAATACCTATTTGGAAGTGGCAGAGAAGACAGGAGCGTCTACTGCTACCATTAGCCGTGTAAATCGTTCTTTAAATTATGGAAACGATGGGTATGACATGGTATTTGAAAGAATAAACAAAGAAAAATAATAATGAAAACGAGGAAAAAGGCTATGGTACAGTTTGGTATCATAGCCTTTTTAGGTTTTGGGGGAAATGAGTTATGAAAGAGCATTGATACGCTTTCTCATCGTTTTTCATCGGAATCTTTTTTCGTATGAGAAGGTGTATAAAGGTTGTCAATCATCCGTTCAATAATTTGCTTTCTTAAGAAAATATCATAACTTAGTAAAGCAATAATTGTAAATTTTTGAAGGAGTTCTTTGTCTTCTCCTTCTAGGTCAGGAAAAGCAGATTTGGCAAGATCAATTGTCTCTTCGATGCTTTCTTTAATTTTATAATGATGCTCATGTTCCACTTCATAGAGGGACTGATAGATGCCAGAGAAATCAATTTTACCGCTGACAGAACTTGGTTCATAAAATCGTTCTGTTAGTGGATTAAGAATTTTTTGAATATCACTGATAGATAAAATATTTTTAAAATAGTAAATATAGATTAAAAGATAAATTTGATTTTTACTATATTTCTTCTTGATCGGCGGTGGCATTAATTTATTCTTAGTATAGTTATTGATCATTGTCTTAGTCAATGTTTTGTCGTCTTTATATCGTTTTGAATTGGAAAAGTGCTGATCCATAAAGGTAGTCACTTGATCCATATATAATTCGATATTTGGAATATCTTCTGGAAGAATATAATCCAGTTTGCACCATTGTGCAATATAATCCTTAATATCCATTAAAAAACCTCCTAGGCTCTTAGCGTATTTCTTTCGTTAAAAGTTAATATGACAATTAAAGTTAATATCATAATTATAGTATAGCATAAAATTAAGAAAGAAAGGAAAAAAAATATAAATACTATATTTTTCTAAGATTTTGTCAAAAAAAGAATAGGATTGTGATATAATACATTTAACTATTTGTTCTTTTTTAATAAAAATGTTATTAGCAAAAAGGTGAGGAACGAAGTAAGTAATGAAAAAACGATGAAAATCGAATTCTTTATGTTTTTAAATTTAAATAGAAAAATATGCTTTCTATTATAAGGAGGAATTTACTATGGGAGTTTTAAAAAGGTTTACCGATATTATGTCAGCAAATATCAATGCGATATTGGATAAGGCAGAAGATCCAGCTAAGATGATCGATCAGTATTTAAGAGATTTAGAAAAGGATCTTGGTAATGTAAAAGCAGAAATAGCTTCTGTAATGGCGGAGGAAAAGAGGGCAAAACGAGAGCTGGATGAATGCGATGAAATGATAACAAAACTTTCAAACTATGCCGAGAAAGCCTTATTATCTGGAAATGAAGCCGATGCTAGAACATTTCTTGAGAAAAAGGGAGAGTATACGAATAAAAAAGCGACCTTATTACAGGCTTATGAAATGGCAAAATCCAATGCAGAAAAAATGCAGGCAATGCACGATAAGTTAGTAAACGATATCGCTTCTTTAAACACTAGAAGGGATCAGATAAAAGCCAAAGTGGCTATGGCAAAGGCACAGGAGAAAATCAATAAAATCGGTTCTTCTATGAACAGTGCTAGTGCTAATTTATCAGCTTTTGATAAAATGGAGGCAAAAGCCAACAAAATGCTTGATGAGGCAAGTGCTATGGCAGAGTTAAATCAAGGGAGAGAAGAGGCTTCTGTAGAAGATTTAATGGCAAAATATGATACCCCTTCTTCTCAAAACGGACAGGTGGAAGAGGAATTGGAGAAATTAAAAGAAAAATTAGGATTATAAGAAAATGATAGAGGAACAAGTATTTTTATGTGAAGCGTGTGGTTCTATTATGGAATTTGATGCAGAGAGTCAGACGTTAAAATGTCCTCATTGTGGAGCGTATATTGAAATTGAGCATCATGAGGAGCGGATTGTCGAGCATCCATTGACGCTTCAGGAAAGACAGAAAATAAAAGTAAAGGAAAAGGAAACAAAGACCATTGAATGTCAAGGATGTGGAGCAAAGCTAGAAGTAAGCCAATTCGATGCTACAGCGGAATGTCCTTACTGTGGAAGCCATTATGTGCTTTCTAGTGAACAAAAGGATGTATTAGTTCCCGATGGGGTTGTTCCTTTTCGAGTGGATGAAACGAAGTTAAAAGAATTGTTTCAAACGTGGATCAAAAAGCGTTGGTTTGCACCAAGTGAATTAAAGCGATTGTATCAAAGAGATAAATTTTTAGGTGTCTATGTTCCTTATTGGACGTTTGATGCAAAGAGTAACTGCTCTTATACAGGACGAGGAGGACGATTCCGCACCGAGCATTATAAAGATTCTGAAGGAAAAGAGCACACAAGAACCGTAACGGATTGGTATTATGTAAGCGGAAGAATCGAACATTTTTTTGATGATGTGCAGATTCCTGCAACGACTCGTTTTAAAGAGGGATTGTTTCAAGGGATACAGCCGTTTTCTTTTCACGAGTTAAAGTCTTATTCGAAAGAATATTTGTCTGGATATTTAGCAGAAAATTATAGCGTTGATTTAGAAAGTGGACATCAAGAAGCTTTGAATGAAATGGAAGGAGAATTGAGAGCGCTGGCAGAGCAAGAAATCTTAGCAAGATATGACTGCGCAGATTCCATTCATATTTCTCCAAGATTTTCAAAAGAGACTTATAAATATGTGCTTGTTCCTGTGTATTCTACTTCTTATCATTATAAGAATAAACAATATACGGTTGTTATTAATGGACAGAGTGGACGGATAAAAGGAGAATATCCAAAAAGTCCTGTGAAGATTGCGATTGCTACGATTATTGCTATTTTAGCAGTGATTTTTGGTTATATGCTGATTTCTGCTACATCGAGTACCGATAGTAGAGCGAAAGAACAACAAGTAATGGAAATGCCCAACACCATTTTTGAGCAAATGACAGGGCAAGTCGAAATAGACAATGAACACGTAGTCCATGAAAGTTTTCTTCCATTGCCAGTAGAGAGTGGTGGAGAGCAAAGGGAAGCTTTTGCTATTAGTGCTATAAAAGAAGTGATACATAAATAGTGGCAGATAAAGAGTGAACTATCATAGTAGCTTGTGCGATAGAACAAAAGAAATAAAAGAGTGTATAAAACAGGAGGAAGAGATGGGTTTGTTTTCAGGGCAGTTTGCCAACGTAGTAGAATGGGAAGAATATCGAGACGATATTATATTTTGGAAATGGAATAATAAAGAGATTAAAAAAGGTTCAAAATTGGTCATTCGACCAGGACAGGATGCTATTTTTCTCTACAATGGAAAGAGAGAAGGAATTTTTACTGATGAAGGAAGTTTTGATATTGAATCAGAAATCCTACCATTCCTTTCCTCTTTAAAAGGATTTAAGTTTGGATTTAATAGTGGACTCCGCGCAGAAGTGTTGTTTGTTAACACAAAAGAATTTACCATTAAATGGGGAACAAAAAAAGCAATCAATATTCCGCATGAAGCGTTACCAGGAGGGCTTCCAATTCGTGTATTTGGAACTTTTAATTGTAAAGTAAGTGATTATTTAGCGTTAATCGATAAGATTGCAGGAGTAAAACAACAATATTCTATTGAAGATATTAAAGAAAGAGTATTAGCCGTTTTAGATCCTTTATTAATGAAATGGATTACAAAAGAAGGAAAAGACTTATTTAATTTACAAGCCAATGCTTATGAGATTGCAAAAGGTATTGGAGAAGATCTGGATATGGAGCTAATGAAAATTGGGTTCTCTATTACAGGTTTCCAAATCGCCAGCTTTAACTATCCAGAAGAAGTACAAGAAATGATCAATAAAGTGGCTTCCCAAAGTATGGTTGGAGATATGGGACGCTATCAAACAATGGCGATGATCCATGGAATGGAAAAAGGCAGAGGACATGGAAGTAGTGTGGCAAGTGATGTGGCAGGAATCCAAATGGGAATGATGATGGGACAGCAGATAGTCAATCAGATGCAACAAAATCAAACACAGCAAGGGACTCCTTATCAACCGATACAAGGAACAGGAGCAAAGCCTAATTTTTGTCCAAATTGTGGAACAAAGACAAATGGAGTCAATTTCTGTCCAAACTGTGGAATGAAATTATAAAGGACGATAAGATAGGAATAGCATAACAAAAAAGAAAAGGACTTTTATCAAAAAATTTGAAGTTACTGGATTTCAGATTTGGTTGATATCAGTCCTTTTCTTTTTTATTCATTCGTCCATGGACGCTCTAGACGCTCTAATAGATAAGATTTTAAGTATATAATAAGGGGGGCATAAGAACTATCTGGATATTCTTTTAAATATTGATTGAAGACTTCGATTACATCTTCTTTTGTAGTGGCGGGAGCTACAAGAAAGGAATGATCCACATCCCAAGAGGATTGAGAACCTTTTTTTTCCATAATTAGGATAATCATTTGTTCTAAGTTTTTGGTAGCATGAATAGAGCCAAAAGTTTCTCCAAGATCTAAATAGTTATCCTTACCTTTTTCAATATAAGATAATGTTGCACTCCCTTCTAAAAAGGTGAGTGGAAGAGAATAATTTTTACCTTGGGTTTCTTTATGAGAAGAGATAGAGATCGAACCATCGAAAGAATCAAGATGATCTTTTCTTGAAAAGGCTAGAAAACCCCTTCCATAGTTTGGAAAAATATAGTGCGTATAGGTTCCATCGATGGTGATTTTTGTTTTTGTTGGAGTTTCCTTTGTCGCTACTGATAATTCAAGTGCTGGAATTGTCTTTTGAACTTTTGTCTGAAATCCATAACGAGTGGCAATAAAATAAAAAATAATAAGAGTTAATATAAGAACAAAAATAACAATCTTTGCTATCTTTTGCCAGAGTTTTGGCTTTGGTATTGGGTAACCCATAAAAATTCCTCCTCATTAAAAAAATAAATACATTGCTAGTATAATCATACCATTTTCTTCTAAAGGAAGCGATAGATTTTGGAAAAATGTAGAAATAAAAGAAAGGAACTTGAAAGGCTCTTGTCCAAACATTTGCACTGCGGTATACTAAAACAGAGGTCTATTTCAGTAAAAAATAAAAGAACGAAAGGAAAGAATATGAGTATTTATGACACATTAAATAAACAGCAAAAAGAAGCGGTTTTTCATACGAGAGGACCGCTTTTATTGCTAGCGGGAGCGGGCTCAGGAAAGACAAGAGTTCTTGTTCATCGCATTGCCTATTTAATTGAAGAAGAACAAGTAAATCCATGGAACATTATGGCCATTACTTTTACAAACAAAGCAGCAGGAGAGATGCGAGAACGTGTGGACGATATGATCGGATTTGGAGCAGAAAATATATGGGTGAGTACCTTTCACTCCACTTGCGTAAGAATCTTAAGACGTCATATTGATTTATTAGGATATGAAAATAGTTTTACTATTTATGATACTGACGATCAGAAAACATTGATCAAAGAAGTATGTAAATATCTTCAAATCGATACAAAAATGTTTCCAGAAAGAAGTCTTATGAGTGCCATTTCAAAGGCAAAGGACGAGTTTTTATCTCCATCTGAGTATGAAGCAGAACATAGAGGGGATTTCCATAAGACAAAGGTAGCAAGTGTTTATAAAGAATATCAAAAACGTTTAAAAGCAAATAATGCATTGGATTTTGATGATTTATTATTTAAAACAGTGGAGTTATTCCAGTTCCATCCAGAAATTTTGGAAAAGTATCAAGAGCGTTTTCGCTATATTATGGTTGATGAGTATCAAGACACAAATCATGTTCAGTTTCTATTTGTCAGCATGTTAGCGGGTAAATATCGCAACCTTTGTGTTGTTGGTGATGACGATCAGTCTATTTATAAATTCCGTGGGGCGAATATTTATAATATTTTAAATTTTGAAAAGAAATATGAAGATGCTACGGTTATTAAATTGGAGCAAAATTATCGTTCCACTCAAAATATTTTGAATGCAGCAAATGGTGTGATTCGCCATAATATAGGAAGAAAAGACAAGACACTTTGGACCGATAATGAGGCAGGAGAGCTTGTTTCTTTCTGTCAATATGATAGTGAATACGAAGAAGCAGAGCAGATCGTGAATAAGATTGAACAGCTTACGAAAGATGGTACTGCTCGTTTGCAAGATATTGCAATTTTAAATCGAACAAACGCACAATCTCGTGTATTTGAGGAAAAGTTTCTTCTAAAAAATATTCCATATAAAATTGTTGGTGGCGTCAATTTCTATCAAAGAAAGGAAATCAAAGATTTAATAAGCTACTTAAAAGTTGTAAATAATGGACAAGATGATTTAGCCGTGCGACGTATTATCAATGTTCCGAAAAGAGGAATCGGTTTGACTACGGTGGATCGAATTCAAGAGTATGCCATTGGAAGGGGAATTAGTTTCTTAGATTCTGCGTATGAAGTGGAAAATATTGCTGGTATGTCAAGAGCAGTAGGAAAGATTCAAGATTTTACAAATTTAATTGATGATTTCCGTGAGCAAGCAAATCGTATGAGCGTATCCGAACTATTTTCCTATATTATAGAACAAACAGGGTATGTCGATGAGTTAGCAGCTGAAAAAACAGAAGAAGCAGAAGGAAGAATTGAAAATATTGATGAGCTTTTAAATAAAATTGTTTCCTATGAAGAATCAGCAGAAGAACCAACATTAAATGAATTATTAGAAGAGATTGCGTTGGTTGCAGACATTGATAATTTAGAAAATGATACAGAAGCTGTTGTTATTATGACGCTCCATAGTGCCAAAGGATTAGAGTTTCCATATGTGTTTATGGGAGGAATGGAAGATGGTATGTTTCCAAGTTATATGACAATCGTAGCGGACGATCAAGATGAATTAGAGGAGGAGAGACGTCTTTGCTATGTAGGAATTACGCGCGCAAAGAAACAACTCTTTTTAAGTGCTGCTCGAAAACGAATGATACGCGGACAAACACAATTTAATAAAGTATCTCGTTTTATTAATGAAATTCCAAGAGAGCTTTTAGAAATTACAAATGGAATGTCTAGATTCCAACGCGGGGGACTTAGTTCTTTGGCAGAAGATCAAATGAAAAAAGTGTTTCAGTCAAGAACTCCTGTTATGGGAGGAAATCCATATAAAAAACAAGAAGTTATATCTCCAAAGGTAAGTCTAGACTATGGCGTAGGTGATACCGTAAAACATTTAAAATTTGGAGTAGGAGTGGTAACCGAAATTCGTTCTGGTGGAAAGGACTATGAAGTTACCGTTGACTTTGAAAAAGTTGGAGTAAAGAAAATGTTTGCATCTTTTGCGAAATTAAAAAAAATAAGTGAATAAAATTTAAAAAGCCAATAATTGTTATGGTTTTTGAGGAAAAGAAAAAGAAATCAAATAAGATTATGTTAAATTTCTATAAATGCGTAGTAAAATAGAGTAAAAGATGTTATAATACTACTAACGCTGATAGCATTGTATACAGGTCATTATAACAATTCAGTATCTGTATCATAAGCGGTGTAAGAAATCGTGGAGAAAGGATGGAACCAATTATGAAAAATATTGATGAATTATTAAGTGCAGCTAAATTATCAGAATTACTCGCTAAGAAAGAAAAAGAGGAAAAGGATAATAAGATTGTATGGGGATTGGCAATTATTGGTGCAGTAGCAGCAGTGGCAGCGATCGCATACGCAGTATACAGATATTTAACACCAGATTATCTTGAAGACTTTGAAGATGACTTCGACGATGATTTTGATGATGATTTCTTTGATGACGAAGAAGATGAAGTAGAAGTGGAACAACCAGTAGCAGAAAAAGAAGAAGCTTCTACAGAATCTGAAACAGAGGAACCAGCAGAAGCAGAAAAAACAGAATAAACCATGAGAAGCACGTTTTGAGAACTTCTCACACTTGCAGACAGTAGCCATAGGTGAGCATAAATGCTCTCGAATGGCTCATTGTCTTTGCGTAAAAAGAAAAAACTTCAAGAATATATTTTATGTTCTTGAAGTTTTTTTGTATAGATAAGAATGTTTTGTGGAAAAATTTCAATAAGAACTTTATTTTTTGCTATTGGAAAATAAAAAATGATCTAGGATTCTGATCGAAAATAATAAAAGAATAAAATAAAAGTTATGGATAATAATGGAAAATAATACAAAAAAAGGGCGGGGCATAAAAGGAGTTATCATCCAATGAGAGAGAAATATAAAAAATATTTTAGGTTGAAAAAAGAAAAAAGAAAAAAATTTTTTTGAAGAAAAAAAAGAAAAAACATAAAAAATAGAAACTTTTTTGAAAAAAATTAGTGGCTAAAAATGGCTTAAAATCGTGGTTTTTGAGGTTTTCAAAAAAAAAATAAAAAAAAGTTTAAAAAAGTTGTTGACATTTGGGTTGTCATACTCTATAATAAACCATGTCGCCGGACAGAAGAGATAAAAACGAAACGAAAACAAAGCGGTTTCGAAAGAGTAATAAGAAAGAAAAATCTCTTAAATAACGGGGTGTGGCTCAGCTTGGCTAGAGCGCTTGATTTGGGATCAAGAGGTCGCAGGTTCGAATCCTGTCACCCCGACTTTTGCGGGTGTAGTTCAATGGTAGAACACCAGCCTTCCAAGCTGGATACGTGGGTTCGATTCCCATCACCCGCTTGTATAATGAAAAGATTATACAACAAAAATGAAAAAAAGTAAATGTTTCCATAGCTCAGCTGGATAGAGCAACGCCCTTCTAAGGCGTGGGTCCGGGGTTCGAATCCCTGTGGGAACGTTATGGTGGGTATAGCGCAGTTGGTTAGCGCGCCAGATTGTGGCTCTGGAGGCCCTGGGTTCGAATCCCAGTATCCACCCTATTTCAACCATTAGTTGAAATATTGGGCTATCGCCAAGCGGTAAGGCACAGGACTTTGACTCCTGCATTCGCTGGTTCAAATCCAGCTAGCCCAGTTAGAGTTTGCAAAAACTCGAACAGAACCGTTGGTTCAAATGGGATATTAGCTCAGTCGGTAGAGCACTTGACTTTTAATCAAGGTGTCCGGGGTTCGAATCCCCGATGTCTCATTGTAATAAGTCGTTGGTTAACAGAAGTTGGCTGACGGCTTATCTTTTTCTAATCGCGGGTGTGGCGGAATTGGCAGACGCGCCAGATTTAGGTTCTGGTGTCCCCGACGTGCAGGTTCAAGTCCTGTCACCCGCACTGTAAAAGCCTTGTATTTACAAGGCTTTATTTTTTTGTCTGGAAATGATAAGTTCAGTAGAAAAACTCTCAAAATATGCTTTCTGCATCGGTAGTGAGCGTTTTACTATATCTTTTCTAATTTTTAATTTTCTAATGCTACTTATGTTATGAAGGATTCAGATTAGTAGTATCATTGAGAAAGATATAGAAAAAGGAATCTACTAAGTGAGTAGAGTCCATGGGATAGAACATTAAAACACGACAAACGCATGAAAGTTTTTCTTCACCCCTTTGTTTGCCAAGGCTCAAAATTTTATTTTAGTTCTTTAAAACTTCTTCTAAATATTGCATGGGTTTTAAACCGATTAAAAATCTCTTCTTTTTCAT
>DVIZ01000057.1 GCA_018710905.1 Candidatus Scybalomonas excrementigallinarum
ACAGCCTACTCCCGATATGTCAACACCTAATTTTCATATTCTAAAATATATTGTAATTTTAAGTGTCCATTTCATAGCACTTCTAATTCTACATTTTCATTACACCCCTTTAAATATCAAGAGGGAAATCATTTGAGATTCAAGTTTTTTATGTGATAGGAAACTCCTCGTAAAGGGAGTTATCCTATCACATAAAAAGCACTACGTGCAGTGATGCACACTTTGTTCTTTAGAATATTTTATTAGAATTCAGTTGTACAAGTTCTAATAGAAACCATCATATATTCTATATTGTGAACATTTCATTTTTTTATTTTCCAAAATTCTTTATGTGATTTCCCTTTATTCTAATGCCTGCTCTAAATCTTCGATCAAATCTTCTATATTCTCAATTCCTACTGACATCCGAAGGAATCGCTCATTAATGCCAAGACGTTCCCTCATTTCCTTTGGCACATCTCCATGTGTCTGAATCATCGGATAAGTAATAAGGGTTTCCACTCCACCTAAACTTTCCGCATAAGTGATTAATTCCACTTTTTGTAGAATTTTCTCGACTGTTTCCTTAGAATCCACTTGAAAGGAAATCATACTTCCACTTCCTCTTGCTTGCCGTTGATTCACTTCATATCCTGGATGTTCTTTCAAGCCCGGATAATATACTTTCACTATCTCTTTTCTACTCTGTAACCATTTTGCTATCTGTATCGCATTTTCTTGCTGTCTTTCCTGTCGAATAGCTAATGTTTTAATTCCACGAATCATTAAATAGCTATCGAAAGGAGATAGACAACTGCCTACTGTTTTATAGAGGAATCGTATTTTTTTTGCAAGGTTTTGGTCTTTGGAGCATAAAAATCCAGCAATCACATCATTATGCCCATTTAAAAATTTTGTTCCACTATGAATCACTAAATCCGCCCCTAATTGAATTGGTGTCTGAAAATAAGGAGAAAGAAATGTATTATCTACAATGATTAAAATACCATGCTCATCGGCTAACTGTTTTAATGCGAATAGATCTGTAATTTGCATTGTTGGATTACTTGGTGTTTCAATATAAAAGGCTTTTGTTTCTGGTGTAAGTAGCCTTTTTATATTTTCTAATTCTGAAGTATTGGTATAAGAAAATCTCAGTCCTCTCTCTTCATACTGCCTAAACATCCGAACAGAACCGCCATATAAATCTTCCGAACAAATGATATGATCTCCTGCTTGGAATAAAGAAAGACAAATAGAGATTGCCGCCATTCCACTAGAACAGGCCACTGTATCTTGTGCCCCTTCTAATTGACTTATAATATTTTCTAGACTCGCTCTTGTCGGATTGCTTTCCCTAGAATAATCATATCCACTGCTTTCTCCAATTCCTGGATGAGAGAAGATTGCTGTCTGGTAAATTGGTACAGACACCGCTCCAAAAGGCTGATTTTTATTTTCTTGACTGTGAATACATCGTGTTTCTAATTTGTAATCCATTTTTCTTCCTCCTAAATGCTAAATTGTATCTTGTCTATTACTCATTTTATTATTCTACTTTTTTGGTATATACCAAAAATTATCTTTATTATTTTCTTCCATATATTTTGTAAATTCTTCTGATTGATAAGCATTTACAACCGCTTTTGCCCAATCACTATCTTTTTCTTTCTCATTGACTACTACTTGAAGTAAAAGATGTTCTGCAACATCTTCTTGAAGCAAAACAGAATCGGAATCAATGCCTGCACTATATACAACACTTCCTGGAATGACTGCATAATCAAACTCATCTAATGAACGAGGAATATTGGCTGAATCCATTTCTGTAAACTGCAAATTATATGGATTTTCAGTAATATCCTCTTGGGTAACATTTGCAATATCTACTTTTGGATCTAACTGAATCCAATTTGCTTTTTGCAAAATAGCATATGCCCTTGAAGCATTCGAAACATCATTGGGAATTGCAATTTTTGCATTGTTCATAATTTCCTCTAACGTTTTATGCGTACTTGAAAAAAGTCCTGCTGGAACGGTTGGAATTGGTATAATTGCAGCTAAATTTCCATTTTGCTCCTTATTAAAATTTTCCATATAGGCGCTGTGTTGCTCTACGTTCATGTCAATTTCACCTTCATTTAAAGCAATATCACTTTGCATTAAATCTGAAAACTCCACACATTTAAATTGATATCCTTCTTTTTCAAGGATTGGTATAATGGCTTCTTCAAATAAAACCGTATATGGTCCAGCCGCCTTTCCATATACAATCGTTTTTGTATCTGCATCGACTTCTGCTCCTTTGCCACATCCTGTTACTCCTATCAGCATAAAAGCCCCTACTAATAAAATAGAAATCCATTTTTTTAACATAACATTATCCTCCTCTTTCTTTTTTAAACCTTTCTTAATATCATTTACTTCCTATCATTTATTTCCTATTCGTTTCTCCTATGTACGTTTCTTTCTATCTATCCATGGTTTCGTATTCTCTTTGATATATAATTCCCTCCCGTCTGTATGAACTGGACAAAAACAATAAGAAGTATGACGGTTATGACCATCAATGAGTTATTAAATCTTTAATATCCATATGTGAGTGCTAAATCACCAACTCCCCCTCCTCCAATGACTCCTGCCATAGCGGTTGCTCCTAACAAACCAATTGTTCCTGTTGTAATGGCTAACACTAGCGATGCTTTTGCCTCTGGAAGAAGAAAATACCAAATGACTTGAAATGTATTGGCTCCCATAGCCTTCGCCGCTTCTAAAATTCCAGACTTTACTTCCAAAAAAGAACTCTCAATCAACCTTGCTAAATAAGGTGCGATATAAAATACAAGCGGAACAATAGCCGCTTTCGTACCAATTCGTGTTCCTGTAATCGCTTTTGTCAAAGGTGCTATAAATACAAGTAAAATAACAAACGGTACAGAACGAACCAAGTTTACGATGCCGTTGATAAGAAAATAGAAAACTTTATTATTCAAAAGACCTTCTTTTCTTGTAAATACAAGAAGAAGCCCTAGTGGCACCCCCAAAATCATTCCAAAAAATAACGACCACCCAAGCATATATAACGTTTGCATAACAGATTCTATCAACTTATCTGAACTAACATTTAAAAATTCCTCTATCATTTTAAATTACCATCCTTTCTATTCCCACATTTTGACTCCGAATATAATCTTCTACCTTTTTAATCTCCTCTTCCTCTCCCCTTAACTGCAAAATCAAAATTCCAAGTATATTATCTCCTAATTCATTTACGGAGGCGAATAAGATTGTCGTATCTACTTGAAACTGTTTATTGATTTTCGAAATTAAAGATTGCTTAGAATTTTCTCCGAAGAAAGTGATTCGTATAATGGGATCTTGATAATTTAAGTCTTTTAATAATGGACTAGGTATCGAACTATTAATAACGGTATTGACAAATTCTTTTGTAATACTCTTTACTGGATTCCGAAAAACATTTACTGTTTTTCCTTGCTCACAGATCTGTCCTTCCTCCATCACTGCAACTTTATTACAAATCTTACTAATTACATTCATTTCGTGAGTGATCAAAAGAATCGTAATTTCTAATTCTGTATTGATTTTCTTCAATAATCGAAGAACGGATTCCGTTGTCTTTGGATCCAATGCACTCGTTGCCTCATCACATAATAGTATTTTAGGATTTGTAGCAATGGCGCGGGCAATTCCAACCCTTTGCTTTTGCCCTCCTGAAAGCTGAGAGACATATGCCTTACTTTTTTTATCTAATCCTACGAAATTGAGCAACTCCTCTACCCTTATTTGTATCTCTTTCTTTTTCATTCCTGACATAATAAGGGGAAGAGCAATATTTTGATATACGGTCTGAGATTCTAATAGATTAAATTGTTGAAATACCATTCCAATATTTTTTCTCATTCCATTCAGTTCTGCCTTTGATAAATTAGTAATGTCTTTTCCATCAATTAAAACTTTTCCGCTGTCTGATTTTTCCAGTCCATTTACAAGACGAAGTAGTGTAGATTTTCCTGCTCCCGAATAACCAATAACACCAAAAATATCCCCTTTTTCCACTGACAACGAAACATTATCGAGTGCACATACCTTTCCTGCCTTTGTATAGAAAACCTTTTTTGCATTTTCTATTTGTATCATAGCTCTCCACCTCTTTTTTTAGTTGTAATAATACTTTCTCACTAAGGACACTTAAATAATGAGCTGCCCCATATAACGCATCTGGATCCACTTGAAACTTTGGATGATGATTTGGATATGGCGTTTTTCCAGTTCCAATTTTAAGAAAGAGCCCTTCTATTTTTTCTTGATAAAATGCAAAATCTTCCCCACCAAGGCTTAACTTCGGAATCCCTATTTCCATTTTTTCTTCAATTGCCACTTTCCTAGCAAATTCTGCCCATTCTTTATCATTATTTGTGGCTGGAGGTCCTTCCACCCAATCCACTTTGGCTACTACATCATATGCCTTTGCTGTATATGCTACTATCCGTCGAAAACGTTCCTCCATTAGCTTACGATCTTCTTTCGTTAAAGTACGAACTGTCCCTTCCAACAATGCTTGTTCTGGTATCACATTCCATGTATTTCCTGCTGATACATGAGTAATGCTCAAAACGCTTGGAGAAAATGGATCGAGATTTCTGCTCACAATGGATTGCAAAGATTGAATCATTGCTCCCGTAGCTATAATCGGATCTTTTCCTTGTTCTGGATGCGCAGCATGTGTTCCAAACCCTTCTATTGTAATTTTAAAACGATCCACAGCTGCTGTGACACTTCCTTCTTTTATCCCCAATGTACCGACTGGAAAATCAGATGAACTGTGAATTCCAAAAATAGCTCTTACATCATCTAATACACCCGTTTCTATTATTTTTAAAGCCCCCAAAGAAGATTCTTCTGCTGGCTGAAAAATAAGTTTTACCACTCCATGAAGTTCCTCTTCTCTTTCTTTTAATAACAATGCAGCCCCATAAAGTGTGGCAATATGAAAATCATGCCCACAAGCATGCATTTTTCCAGATATTTTTGATTTCCACTCTATCTCTGTTTCTTCTTCAACTGGAAGTGCATCGATATCACATCGTATCCCAATGACTGGTCCAGAATATTTTCCACGAACAATCGCCACAAGACCTGTTTCTAATGGAAGATCTAGTACCTCTATTTCTTTCTCTTTTAAAAGTGTACGAATTCGATTTGTTGTTTCATATTCCTCATAAGAAAGCTCAGGATGAGAATGAAACCATCGAAATTCATTTTCTAATTGTTGTTGTAAGATTTCTTTTTCCATAAAAATTCCTCCCTTTCTCTTAGAACGAAGTATTCATTACGTATCGTTTACACTCAATGCTTTTTTATGTGATAGGAAATTGGGTTTCTTATCACATAAAAAAAAGATACATGCATATACATGTATCTTTTTCAACATTCAATAAAAATTATATCGAAGTATTCATTAAGGGAACATTATATACACAAAAATAAGCCATATGCACATACATTTGCATACAGCAACACATCATATGATTAAAATAGTTTTTAATGGTTAATACTTTCATGTCTTGTTCTCCTTTCATAATGAATTCCTACCTTTTTAGTGTGATTTATAATTTATCACAACAAATCACTAATGTCAACAGGTATTTTATATATAATTTAGATTTATATCCATATTATTTTTTATATTTCTATATTATTATCTATTATTCAAACTATATTTTATTTATTGATATAGTTTCATTCATTATATGATAATAGAATTCTTTTGCCACTTTATTCAACCTTTTTCCTTTTACGAAAATGAGCCAGATAACTCTAACCTTCTAGTCACTGGCTCATAAACAAAATTATTTCTGTTCTTGTGTTGAAATTCTTTTTAGTTCTTCTGATATAGTATTTCCTACAAGCAAAGGTCTATGTATCCTTCTTTTCTTCTCATATACAATCCAATAAGTAATCACTGCCACGGAGAAAATCATGCCGAAGAACATAAAAAAGCTTTGTATTCCATCCTTTGTTACAAAAACAAGTTTTGCATTATCTCCATTTTGCCTTTCTTTTCCTGATCCCTCTTTCTTAAATTCTTTATGAGATTTGCCATTCATTCTTCCTTCTCTCATTCCATTTCTTTTCTCACTGTTTCCTTTCGATACTCCTTCTGTCTGACTAAAAGAAGTATATAGTAATCCTGCAATCTCATGATATCGCATACTGATAAAATTTTTATCAAATAATGTCAATATCACAACCACCATAATGATGTCAAGTAGCATCTTCTGCTGTGCTCAGTTTTTCTTGATTTTCTCTACTAAATTCCCGACTTCCACCATTTGGTCTACCTCCTGCTCCTTTACCACCTGCATTTCCTGTTCCATAAAGTAAACTATCCATTGTAACCTCTGTTTTTGAATCTCCTACACTCACTGTATAAGTAGAGCCCTTTTGAATATCAGAACAGCTGATCAATACACAATCAAATGTTTTTTCTGCTGTCCAAGAAAGCAATTCTTTATTGTTTTCATCGAGCAGTTTCACAACACTGCCAGCCTCTTGTTGTCCAACGGATACTAACATGGAGCCTTGTGTAGAGGAATCCCCAAAATTCTGTGCCATACCTGAGCTTCCAACGGCTACAAAAGTACCACCTGAAATTGTAGCTTCTGAATCATAATCTAACATACCATTTCCTGTACTATTTGGCCCCAGTACATATACTTCACCACTGGTCATCGTGATGCTTCCATTGGAGTCAATGCCATCTCCCTCAGCATTGACATATAAAGTTCCACCTGAGATTGTAATGCTTCCACTAGAATTGGATGCAAATTTATCTCCACCATGTCCACCTGAAAAGGTGCTCATACCACTTTGATCATTTCCACCTGCTGCATTCACTCCATCATCACTTGCTACTAATTGAATTTCTCCACCAGATATTGTGACCTTTTCTCCTTCTAACCCTTCATAGCTCTTCGTAATTTCAATCGTTCCACTAGCAATGGTCAAATTAGAATCTGCATGCATACCATCATCTCCAGTTGCAATTTGAAATTCTCCAGAGTTAATCAATACATTCGCATTGGAATGAACAGCATCATCTTCGGTATCTAGCTCAAAGCTACCACCATTGATTACAAGATCACTTGTTGCTTTTAACCCCTTCCTGCTCACACTGGTATCTTCTGTTGTTTCTGTCGTTGTCTTCGGTGTCACAGTTGTTTCTGATAGTTCAGTTATCCCTGATTCTTTATTTGTCCATGACGTTTCGGCCATTCCTGATAATTCAGTCGTTGTTGTTCCTTCTGTTGTTTGCTCTGTTTCTTTTTGTTCCATTCTTCTCTCTGGTCTTTGTCCCATAGATTTCTCTGATTCCTTCTGCTCAAGATTTACAGCAGCACTTCCTTCTCCTGTTTGAATCTTGAAACTTCCATCCTCTATCTGTAAGATATTTTCGGCACTAATTCCATCTCCTTCGGCCGTAATATCATAAGTTCCATTTTCAAGATATACATATCCAAGGGAAGTATCTTCTGTATTTTCTGCATGGATTCCATCCTTTCCTGATACAATGGTAAAACTTCCGTTAGCGATACCAACTCTATCTTTTCCTGAAATTCCATGACTTGCAGCCGTAATATCATAAGTACCACTTGTAACAATGACATCGTCTTTGGATACAATTCCATGTCCATCTTCCGCATGAATACTAAGCGTTCCAGCTCCATTGAGCGTCAGATCTGCTTTTGAGAAAATAACAGCATCGATATTATTATCATCAATGGCAGTATAACTTCCTCCATTGGATAGGGAATTTTTTGTATCTGCATTGGTTGTTATAAATACTTTATCCGCTTGTCGTACATAGATGGAAGCAGAACTTTCATTTGTAATAGATACTCCATTTAAGACAAGTTGTATTTTATCGGTATCTTCTGCATCTACAATTACCATTCCATTTTCCAAGGTTCCATTAAGAATATAGGTTCCTTCATCTGTAATCGTAACCGTACTTCCAGAAATCTGAACCGCATTGGAATCACAAGATGCACTCGTTCCATTCAAAGTAATCTGCGCACTTGTTGTTTCATCATATCCAATTTCAAAATCTCGATCTGAAAAAATTTGAGAAGAATCGATATTGGTTGGCGTAACTGTTGTTGTTTCTGAAATACTGCTAGTGGCAGAATTTTCTTCCGCTTGCGTGCTTACTGTGGATGTTTCTGTATTCGTTTGACTACATCCAGATAACATAAGTGCCATAGTAAAAAAAAGAGCCATTTTTCTATATCTACTCATCATCATTCCTCCTTTATAATCCATATACCGTTGTTTCTTGTTTTGAAATTGTAATCTCTAAATTTCCGTTTCGACAACGAAGTTTATCCATCAACTCTTTTTCTGTATGTTCCTTTTGTAATGTGAGATTATAGGTCAATCGAAATAGACTTCCCATATTCGTTGTCTTTACCTGCACTAATTCATAAGAAGAAGTATAAGCTGCTAATAATGGTTCAAACACGTCACTATAATCTAAATTTTCAGGAATCGTAATATTTAGTGTTTTATAAAGAGCATCCCTCTTCTTTGCTCCAAAATCTAAATGGGTATACAACATACTCACACCACTTACTATAATAGAAAACAAAAGAGCATATCCTAAATAGCCCATTCCAGTAATTAATCCTGCTCCCATGGCAAGAAATAAAATTCCGATTTCCTTTGCTGTTCCTGGTACGGAACGAAATCTTACTAAACTAAATGCCCCGGCAACGGCAACTCCCGTACCAACATTTCCATTGACCATCATAATAACAACGCATACTACTGCTGGAAGCAATGCTAGTGTTACAACAAAACTTTTTGTATATCGAGTCCAATACATATACATAAATGCCAGCAGTAATCCAATACCAAGGGAACAAATCAAACATAATAGAAAATCCTGTACAGAAATTACTTGTGTCATATCGGTATCAAACATACCTCGAAATAAAGAATCAAGCATATAAAACTCCTCCTTTTGTTTGTTCTTGCATTATTTTTTTATAAGCTGCTCCATATTTTGAAAAAGACGTTTTAAAAATTTTATTTTCACTTAAAAAGGCTGTCATCCAAAGAGGTATTCCGCCAGATGTTTTGATTTCCATCAACGACATGGTAGAATCCAACAATGGCGTTCCAAAAATATCTTTTGTAAGAGAAATTGCATTTTGTCGATAAAGAATTTGATTATCAAACGTAATTCGAAAATCACTTCCATCCACAGCATAAAATGCCTCTCTATGATAAGAAAGAAATACTGCTGGCATTAAATCCTCATAATAAGAACAAAAATAATTGATCTCCTGTGCAATTTGAGACTCCTCTGGAATCGGTATTCCATTGCATAAGCAATCCATCGCTTGTCTTTCTGGTAACACCATTCTTCGTTTGTATACAATCGAGTCATATTTCTTTTTTAACTCCACAAAAACAGAATCATTAGCTTCTACCTTCTGATAACTTCTTATGCGAAGCTTTTCTTTATAGGCTGGATGTTCTATGGAATGGCGAATCAATCGATAATTGCTCGTATCAAAATAGATATTTCGTATTGTCGCTTCTCCATGTGGATCAAGTGCCATATAAGAAGCCATCAATTGTTCTATCTTAGCCTTTTGTTCCTGAGTCAACATATATTTTAATTCATATCGTTTAAAAATCATTTGATCGCTCATATTCTTAACTCCTTTCACAAGCAGTTTACCAATCGAACTTTAACTCAACTTAAAATTCCAAATGAATATTTATATTTTTCTTTGAGCGATTATACTTGTCTTTTCACTCCTATGTTATAATAAGGGGAACTTATCCTTTATTAATACATATATTTTGTTATAGTTCATTTAAACTTCATATGCTATACTAGCCACAAACAAAGCTTTTGTTATAATGCTTTTTATTACAGTTCTTCGATTCACTATTAAACTCATTGTGTTGTCATAAATGGTAGTGTCAAGTAATCTATGAAAACAAAGTTTTAAAAATATAGACTCAAAAGAACCTTGAAAATTGCAAATATATCGAAAAAATCATTTATGAGAATATAAGATTTGATCTATTTTCGGGCTCTGCCCGAACCTATCCTCTTAGGAAAGCAGAAAAAGAACGCAGTTGTCCCTTTCCCCTATAAACAGGATACCTGATGTCAAGAGACTTTTGTGGCATATATTCGCACTTTGTGCTTTGTTATTCCACATTCCTCCTGACAATCGTTTTGCACCCTTTATACGGTTGATTGCTTTTGGAGATTTTGAATAGTCTGTTGTCCAAGAAAGATGAGTAGTTGCCATTTTCCAGGCATGTTATCCGCTTGTTCCAGCATATCAACGCTATTTAGGACTTTGTAGTGGTTGAAACTGTGGGGTCGCAAAAAATTGTAGTAAGCAACCCAAAGAGCAAGATCATAGTTGGCGCCATCGATGTTATCAAAACCGTTGGTTTTTCGATAAGAAGCCTTATACGTACGATTGAATCGTTCGATCATCTGTTTGTATGGACGAAATTCTTTCGAAACCGCATCGTTGTTGGTAAGTCCAATCACTTGCGTAATGGTAAACTTAAAAGCATCACCAAACTCACGAAAGAACTGTTGAGCAGCTAATGGATAAGCACTATAACCATCGGCGATGAAACGAAAGTTTTCTGGAAGTTCTTTGAAGTGTCGAAAAGCCATGCGCATTGTCATAATACAAGGTCCGACACCACGATTGTCAGAAACTTGATAACCAAGAATGGAACGTTTTGCAGCATCCATGATGAACCAAATATAGCTCTTGATACCACGGATTTTGATATAAGTTTCATCAGCAGTAAAAGTATTACTAGCCTGATAATCGAAGGTATCAACAAAGGGTTTGATACAGATAGCGGCAGTTTTACAGTAGTTTGCGATCTGTTGATGAGAAATCTGGATGTTATAAAGGTCTTTTAATGCTTGAGCAGTTTTTCGTAGAGAAAGACCAAGATTGATGTGAAGAGTGAGGCATAGAGCCATGACATGAGAATCAAATTTATTAAATTTTAGAGAAGAAGCATTCTTAGGAAGGGTATTTAAGTCCATGCGAAAAAAATCTATCGTGAATTCACGGTAGATATAGTGTAGTTTATATTGATTTTTGCCATAGTCCTTTTGTAAATGCTCTTTATCAACCTTTTTTAGGTTATGGAGATAATAAGAACATTTCGGATTTACGCATTTATGAACAATGAAGTGTTTACGGTCTTTCTTATGAGCTAAAGTGTGATTACAATGCGGACACCGGAGCGTATACTGCTTTGAAAAACGATGCTCATCGGGAGAGAAGTTGGTATCACAGACTTTGCATTTTAGCTGACCAGCTTTTCCATTATTTCGATAAAGATAAGGCATAGGAGCATGACAAGAAGGGCATTTACAGTCGAGAGGAATATCACATTCTTTTCGCCTGGCAACTGGTTTTATCTTTTTATGATATTTCTGTTCATAGTAAGGGATAAGAAGTTTAAAGTCCCATTCATGCTGATGAAACACAAAGCGAGGAAGTTCATCCGTTTTAAATTTTTGATACTTTGGAGAATGAGAATCTTCAAAAGCCCATTGCTTTAGAGGAATATATTTGCAGATAAAGTTAATAAGCCAACAGTTTTGTTGGTAAAGGTATTGAATAATAGATAATAAGTATTGTATAATGTCCATGAGCATTGTCTCCTTTGTTGATATTGGTTTGTGGTGAATTCATTATACAACAAAAAGGGAGGTCAATGCTCTTTTTTTAAGATTTCCCTTAAAAACAAGGTTTTTATAGTATTTTAGAATAAGAAAAACGGTAGTTTTTGACACTACCTCATAAATATTGGAGGTTTATATATGAAATTATTACTTGTAGAAGATGAAAAATCTTTATCTAGAGCAGTACAGACAATTTTAGAGAAAAATCATTACACAGTGTATGCCGTCTTCGATGGCGAAGAGGCATTATCCTATTTGGATTTAGATCATTATGATGGTGTTATTTTAGATATTATGATACCAAAGATAGATGGAATTACCGTATTAAAAACGGTACGTGCGAAAGGAAATAATGTTCCTGTTATTTTATTAACTGCAAAATCTGAGATTGATGATAAAGTACTAGGACTCGATAGCGGTGCCAATGATTATCTCACCAAACCCTTTGATATGAAGGAATTATTAGCACGGCTTCGGGCTATGACACGAGTCCAAACATCTCATACCAATAGTCAATTACAGTTTGGAAATATTACATTAGATAGCGTAAATTTTGAGCTTTGTTCTCCAAGTGGAAACTTTCGCCTTGCAAATAAAGAGTATCAGATGATGGAACTTCTCATGCGACATCCGAAAAATTCCATTCCTACAGAGCAGTTTATGGAACGAATTTGGGGATATGATAGCGATACGGATATTCGTGTTGTATGGGTGTACATTTCTTACTTGAGAAAGAAGTTAGAAGCACTTGATGCTAATATTCAGATTAAAGTGGCTAGAAATATTGGATATTCTTTGGAGGAAATACTATGATCGCAAAACTTCGTTTTAAATTTATTGCAGTTTCCATGCTCTCATTATTCTTCGTACTTTTTTCTATCATGGGAATTGTAAATCTTTTAAACTATCAAAATATTGTGCAACAAGCAGATTCTGTACTTGCTATTTTAAAAGAGAATGATGGAAAATTCCCTCAAAAGTTCGAGAAAAAACATGGACCAAATAAGCACACTGATAAACTCAATTCTTCTGAATTACCATATGAATCCCGTTACTTCTCTGTTTTATTGTCAAAAGAAGATACGATTCTATCCGTTGATACCGGTAAAATTGCTGCTGTTAATACAAAAACAGCTATGGAATATGCCCAAACGATTTATCGTTCGAAAAAGACAGAAGGATTTATAAAAACCTATCGATATTTACGTTATGAAAAAGGGGATTCTACTCGAATTATTTTTTTAGATTGCACTAGAAACTTATCCACTTTCCATAATTTTTTACTTTCTAGCTTTGGAATCGCCATCTTTGGACTGATTGCTGTATTTCTTCTTATTACAGTTTTTTCCAAACGAATCATTCGTCCAGTCATTGAAAGCCATACAAAGCAAAAACAATTTATTACGGACGCTGGTCATGAATTAAAAACACCGATCACAATTATTTCTGCTGATATCGATGTATTAGAAATGGATCTTGGAAAAAACGAGTGGATCGAAGATATTCGTCTTCAAACAAAGCGACTTACTTCTTTAACGAATGATTTAATTTTGCTCTCTCGTATGGAAGAAAGCAAACCGCAATTCAATATGATAGAACTACCATTTTCTGATCTTGTTTTCGAGACAAGCCAGTCATTCCAATCACTTTCTATGGCACAGCAAAAGCATCTAAATATAGAAATTCAACCAATGCTCTCGATTATTGGAGATGAAAAAACACTTCGTCAACTTATTACTATTTTGCTAGATAATGCTCTCAAATACTCGACAGAACAAGGAACCATTACTCTATCACTGAACCAACAAACAAAATTTATTTGCCTAACCGTTGAAAATACCATTAGCCCATCCAATTCTATTGAACCTGATCGATTATTTGATCGCTTTTATCGAGGAAATGAATCACGAAACTCACAAACTGGTGGATATGGTCTGGGGCTTTCTATCGCAAAAGCCATTATTGATTCTCATAAAGGTAAGGTGCGTGTTACGAAAAAAGAGAACGCGATCCTTTCTATTAAAATTCTCTTTCCAAGAGTAAAATGGTAACACTATAATTTCATTGATTTAGAACACATCATAAATAGTTGCCAAGGTCTACTAATAGTCATATAACGAGGACAGAGTCAATCATTTTAAACTAGGAAGACAAAACAATAAAAGAAATTGGTATCCTCACTGAAATACGAGGGTTTAATCGTTTCTATCCAAGTATTTTAGGCTTATTAGATCAACATATTTTAGATTCTGGTTATTCCTTAATGGAAGCAAGAGTTCTTTTTGAAATTAGTAAAACTGAATGTTGTACAGCAAATCAACTATGTTCTATATTAGATATTTTTTCTCCTTTCCATTACATCGCAATGTAACGTTTTTTCCTTGTTTCCTTAAATGGTTTACATGAAGTTCCCCCCAATTACATAAAACATCTAGTACCTCTGCCAGCGAGCTTCCATATTCACTTAAAGAGTATTCCACCTTTGGTGGAACTTGCTGGTAGACGGTTCTTACTACAATCTGATCTTTTTCAAGCTCTCTTAATTGCTGTGTCAACATTTTCTGACTAATACTTGGAATCTTTCTCTGCAAATCACTTGGACGCAAAGAACTATATCGAAGATTACATAAAATAATCGGTTTCCATTTCCCACCGATCACATCCATAGTAGCCTCTACACCAATATTATAAACTTTTTCTTCCATAGAAATATCCTCCAATCCTTTTATTTTCCAAAACTTAATTTTTTGTTCATTATAGAAGGCAAAGTGTATATTCCATCCCATCACGACTTTAAGTTAATTTCTACCATTATAATACGCTATAACCAAAAAGTCTATATTACGCTATATATCCCCGCTGTCCTCTATCTCTTCTAAGTTTTTTTCTGCTAATTTTTCCTGTATTTTCGTAAAACTTACTTTTTTGTATGTATAGCACAAAAAAGTAGGTACTTTATTTATTCAATAATACTATTATATAATAAATACAGAAATAGTGATAATATGTTTGAAATCGCTCTGATTAAGAACTTCATCTTGATGAAAAAGATTTCTAAACTATTTTATAATCATCACTTTTTATACAACAAAACGTATGTCTCATAGTAAAATTATTGAGTCCTACTTTAAGTAATGGAGGAATAAAATGAAAGTAGTAGCATTTAATGGAAGCCCAAGAAAAGAAGGCAATACTTATCATGCAATTAAAGTTGTTGCAGCAGAATTAGAAAAAGAAGGAATCGAAGTTGAAATTGTCCATGTCGGAAATAAAGTGATTCGTGGCTGTATGGCCTGCGGTGGCTGTGTTAGAAATCAAAATGAACAATGTGTAATGAAAAACGATGAAGTCAATGAATGGATTCAAAAAATGAAAGAAGCAGATGGAATTATTTTAGGATCACCTGTTCATTACTCCGCCATCGGAGGAACAATGAAATCCTTCTTAGATCGTGCTTTCTATGTGGCATCTGTAAACAATGGTATGTTCCGACACAAAGTAGGTGTCAGTGTTGTGGCCGATCGAAGAGCTGGCGGTGTCCCTGTATTCGATCAATTAAATAATTTCCTAAACTATTCAGAAATGATTATGCCAACATCAAATTATTGGAATATTGCTTATGGTACCGCTCCTGGTGAAGTAACACAAGATGAAGAAGGAATGCAAATTATGAGAGTTCTTGGTAAAAATATGGCTTGGTTAATGAAAGTTATGGAAGCAGGAAAACCTCATGTAAAAGAACATGAACCAGAAAAAAAAATCTTTACAAACTTTATAAGATAAGCAATCGGGCTGACACACTATCTAACAATATTTCGTTTTGTGTCAGTCCTTTTTACATCTAAATTTGGAAATCTTTTATCTATTACAACTAAAATAAATTTACTTTTCTTTATATAAAAAGCACCCGTTATCATGAGAGTAAATAACACCTATTGCCTGCAAATAAGAATATATAATAGTTGTACCAATAAATTTCATCCCTCTTTTTTTCAAATCCTTTGATACATGATCGGATAATTCGGAACAGGTTTTATTTACTTCATAAATAACTTCTCTATTTGTAAAATGCCAAATATAGCTAGAAAAGGAACCCCATTCTTTTTGTATTTCTCGAAACACTTTTGCATTTACAATAGCAGCTTCAATCTTTCTTCTGTTTCTTATAATAGAGGCATCTTGTAATAATTCCAAAACCTTCGTTTCCTCATAATTACATATCTTATCAATATCAAAATTATCAAATGCCTGTCTAAAACTCTCTCTTTTCATCAATACCGTTTCCCATGATAATCCTGCTTGAAACGGCTCTAAAATGAGCAATTCAAACAGCTTTTTATCATCGTATGAGGGTATGCCCCATTCTTCATCATGATATTTCACATATAACTGATTTTTAAGATTACACCAGCTACATCTACATAATAAATTATTTGTCTCCTCCATATCATTCACAACTCCATTTTTCATTATTAATATAAAAATATATTTTTTCAATAAGCAATAAAGATTAGAAAGCCATTCAAATTCTATAATTAGAGTTAAATGTTCAGGCAAATAATATATCTCTTTTTTTATAAATCGAGGGTATAGGTACTCCTCTTTTAATCGCCTAAACGCTAACCACTCAAACTGATTCGTATGTTCTCCCTCATATAAAGTAAATTTATCTCCTCTAAGTAGCAAATCCGTTTTTGTAATATCCACAAGATAGTATAGACAAATTTCATGATAGTTTTCGTTCTTCATCTCTTCTTAAAAAAAACTCTGATTTAACCATAAAGGACGAACAATCTCTGCATCGATTTCTAGCTCTTCTTTTACTTCTCTAAGAACTGCACTTTCTGCAGTTTCATGTAACTTTACTCTTCCCCCTGGAAGATAATAATAAGGTGCATGCTCATCTTTCATAGCTAATATTTTCTCATTATGAATGATGATAGCACACACCCTATAATTAAATCTTCCCTGTTCAGTTTTAAATGTAATATCCATAGAATCCCCACCTTTCATAATATGATTATATATTTTTCTGTAGAAAATACAATCATTTTGACAAAAAAAATAATCAACCTAGTTTCCTAAGTTGATTATACTTCTTTTTAATAACAGGGGTTGAGAGAATCGAACTCCCACTAAAGGTTTTGGAGACCCTTGTCATACCATTTGACCAAACCCCTAAACATATATAGTTGATAGCAAAAAACTCCAAACGTCATGCTTGGAGATATTTCCTATACTTTCAAAACTACACACAGAAATTTTATCTTAGCTCTTCTCAGCGACATTCTTGAAGTTCTATCTCACTTCGTTTCGATAGAACGACCTAAAACCTAAGCTCTGCCTATCGCTTCGCTCTGTCAATCGCTAAGTTTTTAGGTCAAGCCCTCGACCTATTAGTATCAGTCAGCTACACATGTTACCATGCTTCCACCTCTGACCTATCAACCTTGTCGTCTTCAAGGGGTCTTACTAGCTTATGCTATGGGAAATCTCATCTTAAGGGGGGCTTCACGCTTAGATGCCTTCAGCGTTTATCCCTTCCTAACTTGGCTACTCTGCCATGCACT
>DVIZ01000058.1 GCA_018710905.1 Candidatus Scybalomonas excrementigallinarum
GCATATCCATTATTGCTTGGTAATGTTCCTTGTGTATTTGGATTTACATCATAACAGCCACCGATAAATATATTATCAACGTTGGTTGCAATTGATTTACTATTTAAAACACCATTAATATTATTATTTGAAGGAGGTGATATGAAAAATAATTTAATAATTGTAACTATAAATTTGGAGAGCATAGGCTCTCTTTTTTAGTGTAAAAAGAAAGGAAAAATAAAATGGAAAAATTAATCTTAAAAGATAAAACAGAAATCCTCTTAGAAGGAGGAACAACAACAAATATGTTTATGACTGTTGTAGAAGGCACACAAGGAGTAAAAGATACACTAGATAAGCTGTCTGGAGACAACCTTTCCTCTTGCGAAATCAAGAATGATGGAGGTCTTACTTGTGCAGTTTGGGAGAATAAGAATCTAGTGTCTGTAACATCTACAAAAATTGAAAAAACAGATAATTGGTTATTAACTGTTACTTTGAAAGAAACAGATGCTTTAACGCAAAGGATTGAGGCACTAGAAGCAGGTCAAGAGGTGCAAAATAACGCCATTGCTGATATGTCAGAAATGGTTTATGTATAAGGAAGGAGGGAGTAAAATGACTGAATTTTGGGCATTGAGAATCGGAATGGATTTAGAACGAGTTGAAACAGAAGTGCCTGTGAAACTCCAAGATAAAGTGAAAGCATTTATTCAAGAGGCAACACAACAGGAATAAATTACCACTGGAAATACTTACCTCTTGTTGATAGAGTAACATTGTTATTCAGAACTGGAGGTAAGTGAAATGAAAGAAGATTTAATAAACAGCATAATTCTAGGGATGATGCCGTATTTGAATGAAAAGCAGTTGGAACAATTAAAATTCCAGCTAAGAATGAAAATGACAAAATACAAGGTAGAAAAGAAAAGTACAGAAGTAGCTATCTATGATGATACAGATTTAGGATTACTGAAAAAGTTTCTAGAGGCAAAAGCTGCAGCTAGAAAGTCTGTAAAAACTCTTAGAAATTACGGCGATCATGTCAAAGGAATGATACTAGGTATCGGTAAGAAATTAGTAGATATAGATGAGGATGATATATCTATGTATCTGTATCGATACCAAGTAGAGCATGGAATAAAGAAAACAACCGCAAGGAATATAAGAGCCAGTATTAGTAGTTTCTTTAGTTGGCTTAGAAAGACTGGGCGAATAGACAGGAATCCGATGGATTTAGTGGAAGTAATTCGTCCAGATCAAACAATAAAGGAAGTTTTCACAGACGAACAGATAATACAACTACGAGAAGAATGTACAAATAAAAGAGATTTAGCATTGGTAGATTTTTTGAACTCTTCTATGATTCGTGTAGGTGAATTACAGCAACTAAATCGCTCTGATATAGAATTTAATGAGCGAGAATGTATTGTTTTTGGAAAAGGTTCAAAAGAAAGAATTGCCTATTTTGATGGGAATGCCAAGTTGCATTTGCAGGCATATTTAGAGGAAAGAAAGGATAATAATCCTGCTCTTTTCGTAGGTTTGAAGCCTATACATGGTAAGTATGAACGTCTTACTATAAATGGAATACAAGATACTTTGCGAAGATTAGGAAAGCGTGTTGGATTTAGGGTGCATCCGCATAAATTTAGACGTTCTGGAGCTACCCGCAACTTAGAGAAAGGGATGGACCTTTACGATTTAAAAGATATTCTTGGGCATACAAAGATAGAGACTACGCTTATTTATGCTCGAAAACGAAGAAGAATCGTAAAAATGAATTACGAGCGTTTTAATATGTAAAGACAATTTAATCACATAGAGTTTTTTCAGATCTGCCAATAGGGAGGTCTTTTTTGCGTACAAAAAATAAAGTTTTATAGTGTGGGAATGGCTTAGAAACTAGGAAATTGTGTTAGATTTTTAAAGCCGCTCAAATAATAATTTGAACACGGGTCTAACAGAGTTAAAAAAATCTGTAGCTGACGGCAAAAATTTGATTGGCAATGTCGTTGGCGGTAACCAAGATAGCACCTTTCAGGTGTTGGCCAATAATGCACAGAGTATTAAAAACTCTAGAGATAGTCTAAATAGCCAGTTATCTGCTATGACTGCGGATAGGGATAACTGGATGAATATTGCTAATAACCGTTTAAGTTTTAAAACACTTACATTACCTATATCAAAAAGCGGTTACGGTGCGAGTGTAAGTGGATCAATAGCCCATGGATGTGGTGTGACTCCGAAATATGTGTTTGGTCTTTTAAATTGGTATGGAGATCAAGACACCTATTTAAATAACTTTTTCATAGCTAACATATCAGGAATTACATTTTATATTCCATTAGCCTATTATACTCGTAACTTTTTGACGCTCTCAGTGGATTCAACCACAATATCTCTATCAGGTAGTTCGAACGATACAGTTTGGTCTGGGTTACCTAGCTCAATGATGTGCTATGTATTTTATTGAGAAATATCTATCATATAAATTCAATTACTGTATATCCTACAGAAACACTAGCATATGCAGATGCTTTGTAAAATTGAATTGTAGTGCTATTTACAAAATCAGCATGATATACACTATCATCATATTCATTTGTCCTACATGAGTCAAATAAAATAATAGATTTATTTATATTTACACTAGAAATTGTTTTGGTGGCTGTTGCTGAACCACTTGACATACTGACAGTGCCTCTTTGGATACTTTTAATAACTGATGTTCCAGCATTTATCTTGTTTAAAATACTAGCAACATTATTTAAAATGCTAGAAACATTCGTATTAACTGTACCAACTGTAGATTTTACATTATTTATGTTTGTATTGGCCGTGTTTAAATTGTTGTTAATGGTAGTTAAGCTAGTATTAACATTGGCCATATTACCCTCAAAATTATTATTTTGCTCATCAAGCTGTTCTTTCAACAGCTTGCCCATCGGTGCCGCCAATACCATTTCTGCATTGTCTGTTACAAGGTTATTCGCTATCATGCCTTTCTCTAACATTTTTGTTGTTAAAGAATCTGCTGCATATTTTAAAAACTTGTCATTTTCAAATAATTTATCAAAAATTTTATTAAATTCATTAGCATGAGCTCTTGTTCCAGTAGTCAGTTTCTCATACTCTTCATTAAACGTAAATTCTTCATACATTCTTAAAACTCCTTTCTAAAAGATTTCATCCATATCAAAAATGAATTCCATATCATCATCCTTGCCCTTTGGAAGAAAAGTTTTATATGCAACTAAATCGCCTTCTTCATCAACAAGCCCTTGTTCAGATATATTTTCATTGGCCAATTCTGTTTTTTCTAATTTAGCTGTATATCTGGCTGTAGTTGTAACTGGATAACTATGACTTTCTATTGTCTTTTCCAACAAAAAACCCTTTAGCTGTGTTTCCTCTCCAGTTGGTTCTATTACTTGGCCACCACCACCTATACCTCCATTTCCAAATACCATTTTTGTGATACGTGGTAATGTTGCATCTCCAGTATGCGCTTTACAAAGTTTTTCTCTTCCTTTTTTTGTTATAACTCCTTGTGCCATACTTACTCCTTTCTAAATTACAAATTCTTGTATTTCTGCATCTAATAATCGACTTCCATCTAACACTTCTGTTCCATCTAGGTACCATAAGTCTTTCTCTATTCGCAAATTACTTTGTGTATTTGCATTTACTTCGTGACTACTGCTTGTATTAAATACCAGGTTGTCTGCCAGCTGATTGACTATATTTGATGCAGTTCTAGTGCCTATATTAATAGTTTTTGTTGTAATAACTTCTGTATTTGCCAAAAACTCACTATCTAAACTAGTGTCCTTTTTTAACGAACTGCTAATGAGAATACTACTCTCTATCAAATCTGTGCTATCTAAAAATTTATTGCCATCTAAAAACCATGTACCATCTAGTAGCAAATGATGTAAGGCTCTGAAATCAGAAGTGAGCTTTAGTTTTGATATGATCTTAGTTTTTACTTCGAAATTCAAAATCGCTTCTGCTAAAAACAACATTACTAGATGTGCAGGTTTTATATCGCTTATAAATCCTTTCGCTGTAATAAAATCGATCACTTCATCTTCTGCTACTCTGCATTTGATTTCAAAACGAAATTCTTCTGGATATTCCACCACTTGTATCATATCCATATCGATTCCAGTCAAATTTTCTATACATTGTTGAATTTTAGCTGGTGTAAATGGAGCAAAAATAGTTATCTTCTGCAGCAGCGCTTGCTTTCTTTCATCAAAAGTTCCTTTTCCTTCCAATCCAAACTTTTGTTCCCAGTACATTAAACTCCAAGAACAAGTTTGCGGAAACCCTTGCTGTGGAAAGCTATCAAATATCTCTACTACCTCATCCCATTCCTGCCCCATTACTTCAAATATCCATTTTCCAACATAGGATCTATAATAAAATCCTTGTGTTATATAAGACATCATTCTTTTTGCACTAGAACTATTAGGGAAATTTTCTAAATCCATCACTTTCCCTCCTTATACTGCTGATATTTCTACAGTAGTAAAATCTACTGTACCAGTAAACGGAAACGATTCTTTATCTATTACTAGATTTTCTGTATTCCCATCTATTTTTAGGCTATTAAAATCTTTAACTCCTGTTGTGTTACTAAGAATTGCATAAACACGGCTATATCGTAGAACACCTTCTTTTTTAGCAACTTCATAGTATTCTGCAAGGCTAGAAATAAACTCTGTCTTTACAGTTTCAATATTGCCCATTTCATTTAGTGCAATATTGGCAGAGTAATTTATATTTCCTGTAGTCGGTGCTACGACTTCTATACTTGCACCAGCTGGAGCTAAACGATCAAGAGGATCATTTGGAGCCATGATATGATCATACACTTCTTTTAAAATAGATTCATTTGCAGGCTGTCCATTAGCATCCACGACAATTATTTTTACTTTTCCTCCAACACCATCTGGTGTCGGAACAATAGTGACACTGCCCACACCTGCCACTTCCATAGCCCATCTTCGGTAATCCGATACATTTCCGATGTAACTTGTACCTTTATTTGCATTAGCATCCATTATACGTTCTCTAAATACATCATCTTCTTCCTCTTCTGTACCTCCAGTAACAGCAAATTCATTTATGATGCTATAAATGCCTGTAATAGGCTTTAAAGCAAGAGTTATGCTTCCTGCTGCTACATTAGAATAAATTCCAGTTTGAACAGCACTAATCGGTACTTTTGCAATACCTTCTGATACTACAACTAATTCTGTACTCTCAAATTCAACCGAAGAATTTGTATCAGTAGCAGGTGTACAGAATACTGTTCCAGCAGCAATCTCCACACCATTTTCTCCTGTTAAGGTTACGTATCCAGACGCTTTTGTTGCCTCTCTTCGCTTTAAGCCACATCCATCTCCATGTAAATCAAGCCAATCTCCCCATGCAAATTGGGGAAACATAATCATCAATATTCGTGGAGCAATAAAATTGATTAGTTCTGCTTTTTCAATTGCTGTTGGCATCGTGAAATCATATGGAAAACCTCCTGGCATATCATCAATATTTGCAGGAAGGTTCGCCATCATTCTTTCATGTATTTCTTCTTCTGAATTTCCTTCTACAAAATCAGGATTAGTAAATTCATATTCTGCCATAATAACCTTCCTTCCTATATCGTTACCTCAAACTCCTCATCTTGTTCTATTCCTTTGACTTTGAATGTACAAATGACCTCATCCGCATTCCAGACAAAAGAAAAATCCCGAACATACTCTGTTCTAGGATTTACTGTTAAAGCCTCTGTAATAGCTCTTTCTATTTCTAATTCTACTGCTTCCTGTTCATCTTCTTCAGTAGCATCTTCCATTTCTGCTCCTATTTCATCTCCGTAGGCTAGACAGCTATATCTTTCTGTCATAGCTGTTTTATAACACCACGTTTTAAAAGCTTCTTGCCCAGAACAGGAAACCATTTTATTCGCACCATCTAATACAAAGTCGCCTTTTTCTATATCCCATGCCACACTTTGTTTATACTCTGTGTCGTATTCTTCTTCCTGTTCTTCTACGTCTGGAACATCGCTTGTAGGAAATAAAACTTCTTCTTCCATACTTTCTCCTTTATAGCTCATCTGCTGCCATGACTACATCTGACACCACAGCATCTGCACCAATCCAAAATACTAAAACTCTATCTCCTGGAACTATACTTTTGATTGAACGACAAACCATATAATCTGCCCTTGGAATTAATTCAGAAAATGTATCTGTCTTTAAATTATAGTTAGAATCAATTTCTCCCAATTCAACCATAATTGGCTGCTCTGCTTGTTTTTGCATTTGTGCCTTTAAAGCAGCAGCTAATCGATAAGCACCACTATTCTTTTCATTCATCAATTTCACCTTCCTAAAAAGTTCCTTCATCAACCCATCCATACACCTTGCTTTTACTGTCTGCATGAATAAGATGATAAGGATGTGCTGCTCCCTGCTTGATAATTGTAATTTTAGCTTTTCCAGCAGCTACAGAATAACCTTTAGAACTTTTTTCACTAGAGATATAATGTGTACCCCCTTTAAAGTCAACAATATCTCCTACTTTATAAGATTTGCTATTGGTGACTTTATTATTGGATACAATAGTCTTATTTGCCTTTTTAAGCTCTAAATCCATTTCTCCAGTGTCCACTTGGTGTCGTATACTTTTGGCATAATAATAATTATTTAGCGTTCCGGCTTTAATATAAATAAGATCGCCCTTTCTAACAAATGGAATATCTGGCAAAGTTATATTAATATCACTTTGTGGATATCCCTGCTCATCTAATATATCTTGGGCTTCTTTTTTGGCATCTGCTAACTTATCGCTTTTACTTTTAATGACAAGCTTTTGCCTTATGCCATATTTATTTGTCTGCCCATTTAATACAGCTTCTACCTTACCTTGTTTCTTCTTAGTGCTTTGTCCAACTACCTTTACTCTTGTTACTAACTCGGATGTACTAATACTGTGTTCTAAAGAAATAACATTCTCTGCTGATTCAAATCGATATACAGGACTATTTGCCCCATAAGGAATAATATCCACCTTGCCTTTATTATCCCTTGGAAAGCATTTTTTTCCACCCTTTTTCTTTGCTTCTTTTAAGATATCCAAAACAATATCTGATAAAGAATCGTTTTGATATTTTAGTTTTCCGTGGGTAACATTTGGCCCTTTATACTCTCCAACTTTAATTCCCCATTTATTAAAAAGTTTTGTAATGACAGACTGTGTTCCAATACCACTAGAATAATACACATTGTCTTGGCTACTTTGAAAATTATAAAGACTATCATATGCTTTGCATGTAAATTTCTCATAAGAATCAGAAAAGGAAGGATTCCAGTCAACTACATTTCCTCGAACAACCTCTTGCTCTTTCCCTCCTGCTGATGCAAAAAGAATAAGCAATGTTCCAAGCTTAATGATACTGGAAACCCTTCCTTTTTCTGTTTTCTTGTTAAACGCTGTAAATGATATTCTGGCCGCAATCTCTTTTTCTGTCTCCTCCCAACTTAAATCTGTAACAAAATCTGTGACATTCACTTTCTTTCCTTTTTCATCCATAGCTACTAAACGATATTTAACTTTTGATATATCTATCATGTTTTACCTCTATTATGCAGCAGGAATAGTAAGTTTCGTTCCTGGATATATCCAATGACCATAATCACTATTCTTTTTGCCTCTCTTCTTAGCAGCAGATTCGATTGTTGTTTTATTAGAATCGTATATCTTCTTCCATTTTGCTCCAGAACCATACATTTTCTTTGATATTTTCCACAGATTATCTCCTGTCTTAACTGTATAACTTTTGTTTTTCTTTGCGGATGCTCGCTCTGTTGTTTTCTTTTTACCTGTTCCTGTTTTTTTCTCAGAATCTGTATAAACTCGTAATGGCTCTGATTTTTGAAAAGAGATACTATACTTTAGATTCCCATATGCTCCATAAGCTGTTGTTTCGAAATCAGCTATCGTTACATCCAAATTAACTCCCATTTCTGTAACAATGAGAGTTAGAATAGTTGCTTGCTTCTGCCACTTTTTTAATATTTTTTTACATGTCTGAGGTGCTACCCACTTATTTTTTATCACAATAGCTTCATTTCTTTTTGCCTTACCAAAGAACTCACTCGACCATGAAATCTTTTCTGGTTCTATACCTTTTGGTATCATAACTGAACCGCGGTTTAGCAAGGAATATGTTTGGTAATTTGTGTTAGTAGAAGCCGAAATCTCTTCCGGCATAGATGGAAAAATAAGTTTTGACTTCTTATTTCCTTTCTCTTTTAAATAAATCAATATATCACCAACCTTATTTTTGAAATAAAAAAGACACCTAAGATTTCTCTCAAGTGTCTTTTTATTACCTATTTTCTACCTGATATATAAATTTTTACATCATCAAATTCTTGGAAAGCATCAATTTCTTTTGATATCGTTTTCCCTACTTCAAGATTAAAACTATTATCAACACAATACGTTTCATTATAGTACACCAGCCTATCATTTTGGAAAAATAAAGCTGATGCCTTTACAAATTGTGCTGTTTCATTTCCTGTGTTTTTACAGCTTACAATCACCTTTTTATCCGCTTTTGTAACAGTGGATTCTATTTCAGATGATACTGGAGAATAGTATTTTTCTATCTCTGGAGTTATATCATATACAAATTTTTCAGCTTTATCGCCATCAAAAGAGGTCGATAATACTACTTCATATCCTGATTCTACTGCATATTCATTTATGGTTTGAGCTCCAACGAGTTTTCCATTTTTATCATTTGCTGTAACATTGACATTAAGTGACAAAGTTTGATTAGAATTATTTTTTATAACCATACAATAAATGGTATTATTTATGCTATTAACATAAGAATATTCTGCTATATCTAACTGACTAACATAATCCACATTTTCATCTTTTTCTATAGATTCCTCTTTTTCTAATTCTGTAGCCGTGGCAGAAGAAATAGATTCATATAATTCTTTATATTTATCCCTTTCTTCCACAACTTTATCATATTCTTTTTGAGATACTCCACTAGAGCATCCCGTAATCCCTAGAATCATACTACATAGTACAATTGGAATTATTTTTTTAGTATTTTTCATATATTTTCTCCTCCTATTTATAAATATTTTTTTATATTTTAACATATTTTTTAATATTTAAAAAGGAAGAAAAAACTAATTCTTTACAGGCATATTTTTAAAAATAGCACCAATCTTGTCGGCTAATTCTCCGCCCAGTTCGTCAGCTAATGCACCCATATTCTTACGAATAGTAGCAAGAATTTTTTCTTCATTATTACCACTGCCTTCAATTGTAATAACAGGATTTAAAGATATATTTAGTTCTATTGGTGTATTCATACCATTGTCTTCTGTACTAGAACTTCCAGTATTTTCTGAATTCTCATAAAATTTATTTGTTTCAAATTCACCAAAGAATGGTCTTATTTCTCCTGTAATTCCACCTTTAGCATGTTGTTCTACTCCAAGAATTTTTCCTGTCTGTTCATAGAGCTCCAAGGCTCTTTGTCTTCTTCCTGGCACAAGAGGAATAATTGCTTCTGGACCTTCTTCACAAATCCAACTAAGCCGTTTTCCAGAAGAAATGCTTCCATTTGCATTTGCTTCTACTATCATTCCATGAACAGCTGTACTTGTAGAATTAATTCCACTTCCAGAAACAGTAATTCTTGCTGTTGGATTTAAAAGACTATAATCTGCTGTAATGTTCACTTTTGTTCTAGTATTAAATCCTTGTGAAAAACTTGTATCAATACTGGTTCCTACATTAGTCTTTAATGTAGAAATTGCGGAATTAATCGGTTCCATATCTGTACCATTAATGCCACTTCCAACATTTTGTCCTAATGTTGTTCCAATATTACTTCTAAAATCTGTGCCAAATGCTTGATCTAAAATCATGCCTACATTGCTAGAAGTGCTTTCTGCAATGGATTGTATCTGATCTGTTAAATCTCTCTCTAAAGTCGTACCTAAACTTGTTCTAAAGTTTGTACCAAATGCTTGATCTAAGATTTTTCCTGAAGTATTACTAATGATTTCAGACATAGTTTCAGCACTTTGCATATTTTCCATAACAGTCTTTGGTATTTGACTAGCAATGGAACTTACCATTTGAGCGATGGATTCTTGTGTTTCTACCTCTAATCGATTTAAGCCTAAAATTCTAGCAGCTGTTTCTGTATCCCAGTTTACAACATCAACACCATTAGATATTGCATCATTTACCGCCTGCTGCAATCTTTCTCCAATGGTTCCAGTATAATCTGCTAATGCACCAGCACCAATCAAATCATCTTCAAATGCTTTTCCAACAATATCAAATTGAACTCCTTGAACTCTTACATTCAAAGAATCAATATTGGCTTTATAGTCGTTTTTAAGTATTTCTACTTGTTTATCAAGTTCTTTTTGATTAATTGAACCTTGCTCCAAAGCAAGGTGAAGATTTGTTATTCCAAGTTCTAAGGCACTATCATAAGATTCTGTTGCTTCTTGAACCTGTGCTTGTATCTCCTGTTGCAAACTAACAAAAGATTCATAGTCCAAATTAGCATTACCAAATTTGATCGTAAGGGTATCAAATTTTGCTTCTTCTTGCGCCTTTGCATATGCATTGGCAAAACTTTGTAATTGTTCTTGAAGCTTCGAAATTTCTTTTTCCTCATCTATAGAGATAATTCCATCTGACAATGCATCGCTCATTTTTTTAGATAATTGTTTATTTAGAGTATCTATTTGTTTACCATACTCCTCATACATCTTATCTAACCCATCAATAACTGCTTTTCTTTCTCCTTTATCTTCTACTAAAAGATTAACTGCAGCAGTTACTTCATAATGCTTATCTTCGATATAATTCTTTGTCGATTCTATGACTGCATCTACTGCACTCTTATAACTCTCTATATCTTCATCTGATAATTCAAAACCTAGACTAGACCTCCAGTTCCATTTATCTAAATTTTGCAATCCACTTTGTAATGTAGTCAAAGAAGACCCTGTATTTTCAATAGCGGAATTAAAATTATCCAAATACTTACTATTACCATTTGTAACAATCTGACTGGCAACTTTTTTGATTTCTTTCAGGGATAATGTTACATTTCCGAAATGTTCTACTAAATCTTCATTTACGGCCTGTTGGAATATAGCGCCAAACTCTTCAGCACTATAACTTGCACTATTAAGAGCCTTTCTTACATCCATACTCCCTATTCTAATCTTCTGAAGTTCTTCATGGGAATATCCAGTAAATATCTTTGATTTATAATCCTTTAATTGCGCTTCTTGAATTTTTTTCTGTTCTTCATTGTAATCTTCTTCAATTTTTTTACTTCTGAATTTTCCAGCTAACCCACCAATTCCTGCTCCAATTAACGCCCCTGGTGCAGCACCAATTCCACCAAAGAAGCTACCAATAGTTGCTCCAGTCATTGCTCCAAGGGCAACTCCAGTAACTTTTGTGCTACCGGTTTTGGCATACATATCTGCTTCTGCCGAATCATCCGATTTATATGACTTATACAAATCGGATACACCACTAATAGCAGTTGTACCTCCAATTACTGCTCCGGTTAAAGCTCCTGCACCTACTGCTGCCATTCCTGCCCCCGTTGTAGCTCCTGATCCTAAAACCATTCCAGTTTTTCCAAGGACTCCTAATAATCCACTTCCAGTTGCTGCAGCACCAGCTTCCGGAACAATACCGGTCCCTGCTAATGCGGCTTCACTTCCTAAAGAAAAAGAGCCTATTCCTTTTTTTAATAAAGAAATAAGCCCTAATTGTGTTACAGTTTCTCCAACACCTGTACCTACACTACCTGCTGCCGTTCCTGCTCCACTTGCGCCTGCAACTGTTGTATCAAATAAAACACTCTTAGACCAACTTCCAAAACTTCCAACACCTCTTCCTACTTTTCCAATCACTTTTCCTAGTATAAGAGCAGAAATTAAAGAAGATAGTCCTGCACTTTCTCCTCCTGGTAATAATTTGCTAGCAGAAGAAACCATACCGCCACCTAGTCCACCTAGATTTTTAAGAATTCCTCCCAAATTAAAGCCATCTGAAAATCCTTTTGCAAAGGAGGCACCAATGCTTTCCCCCTCTTTTGTTACACTTTCTATATTAATTCCAAGTAATCCCATTAAGGTCATTGAAATTCCTTGTCCTAGCGCATGGCCAAAATTGCCCATAATATCAGCAACTTTTCTTCTTCCTGAGCTTTCCCACCATTCAGCGAAAGGTTCTAAAATAATTTCATCCCATGCAATTTGTACCTTTCCGAAGAAATCAGCATTTTGCCATTGAGTAGATTCTGTCATATTTTTTATTCTTTCTTTTAATTCACTAGCCTTATCATCTACCCAGTCCATCATATTACCAAGAACTACGTCTAACGCAGGCATAGATTTATCAATCCATTGTGCCAATTCTATTATATAAGGAGCAAATCTTTCTCCTAATTTGAGCTTACTTGTTTCCACAGCTCCTTGCATGTATTCAAGGGCTCCTGCTAAGTTATCTAGCATGGTCTCTGCCATTTTTGCAGAAGCACCATCCGCATTTTCAATTGCTTCCGTTAGCTTGTCATAGTCTTTTACACTGGCATTTACTATTGCAAGTAATCCTGCCATACCAGTTTTACCTGCAATAGACTCAGCATTTGCTACCTTTTCGGCTTCTGTCATTTTAGCAAATGCTTCTCGTAGATCTTTCATTACATCTCCAAAGGCACGCATGCTTCCATCAGCCTTTTGTGTTTCAATATGCCATTTTCCAAATTTCTTTCCTACCAATGTCGCACCACCACCAAGCTCTGTCATAATACGTCTTAATGACGTACCAGCCATGCTGGCTTTAATACCAGCATTCGCCATAAGACCAATAGCTGTTGCAGTATCTTCGATAGTGTATCCAAATGCACCAGCAACAGGACCAACATATTTAAATGTTTCTCCCATCATTGCCACATTAGTGTTACTATTACTGGATGCCATTGCTAAGACATCCGCAAAATGTGTTGAATCCTTCGCAGATAACCCAAAAGCTGTTAAAGCATCTGTAACAATATCTGATGTTGTTCCGAGATTTTCTCCTGAAGCAGCAGCAAGGTCCATAATTCCATCGATACCATTTAGCATGTCCTTTGTTTTCCATCCGGCCATTGCCATATAGTTTAATGCTTCTGCAGATTCTGCTGCACTAAATTTTGTATCAGCTCCCACTTGTATAGCTTTAGCATTCAACTGCTCAAATTCATCATCTGTAGCCCCTGAAATAGCTTTAACCTTACTCATAGCAGCTTCAAATTCCTTGTATGTATCAATCGTATCCGATATCCCAATACTGATTCCAAGGACTGCTCCAACTTGGAATACAGGATTCTTTAGCAACTTTATAATTCCCTGAATCGGCTTTGTAGCATAGTCCACAACCTTCATTGTCGTTTTCCATGCTTTGCTAGTAAAAGAACGTAAACCAGAAGAAATTTTAGAAGCAACAGGCGAAACCATATCTTTTGCTTCTAATAAAACTTGATATTTTTGTTTCGCCCATTTCATAAGCTCTTTTTGTGTTTTTTCTTGCGTTCGGTCATATTGTGTGGTTCTAGTAGAACGCTGCTGAGAACGTTGAATTTCATCCTGAGTCTTTTTGACCTGTTCTTTCATCTTTTTCAAATTATCTTGTGCAGACTTCAATCCTTTTTCAGTCTGATCGATAACTTCTATTGGAATTTCAATTCGAATTGTTTGTGCCATCTACTATTCCTCACCACCTATCACTTCTTCTTTCTTTTCATGACGAACCAAAGTAGAGGCAAAGCAGAAACTTTGCACTCCCCTTGGTTTTGCCATAATTTCATCTATTGTTCTCCCTGTGTCTTGGAAAATTTGATGAAAAATTGAAAATCTACCGCCCGCTTTGATTAGTTTTTTATAGCTTCTACCTCTTCGAATTGATCACCATATCCACTAATTTCATCAATAATTTCGATGATTCTATCTTTTTCTCCTGCTCTAAGACAGTGCTCAATTACATCAAGCCCATTCATAATCTGGAACCCTTGATTTAATAAAGAATCCCAGATTTTCTTATTATCCCAAAGTAGCTCTCTATCTTTTTTAATAGTTGCTCTGTAAATAAGCTCAGCACGATATTTCACCGCATTTGTTGATTCTGGCATTTTCATTCCAAACTGTTTATTCTTCACGTACTTTGTCCATTTTTTCTTGCTATCTTCATAATCTTGTTCTTTCAATGGAGCAATTTGGAATTTAAAAAATACCTTCCCATTTCTAGCAATCTCTATTTCACGAAATTCTTCTTCATCAATTGTTGCAGCTTCTAATAAACCTCTAATTAATTCATCTTCTGTCATAAGAAGTTGATTTGTAGATTCTTCTTTTGTGAACTCTTGTTCTTCTACTTGTCCTTCTACTACTTCTTTTTCTTTTACTTTGCTTTCTGATAATTTCATTTTTCTTTTTCCTCCATTAAAAAAAGTGCCTAACAAGACACCCTCAGTCTTTTTATGAAATTTTTAATAAACTCTGTAATTTTGGTGGCTGATTAACAGCAAAATTCCAAGCACGTTTGATGGTATCTCCAACTGTAAGATTCTGAATATCAACTGTTCCACTTGGAATACATTCACGATACATAACTCTTTGTTCAGAGTCATTTCTGCCTTTAAGTACCCCCTGAAAATTCCAAACTGGCATAACCTGTGTTTCTAATGCTTCCATCATTTCAATAAAGAATTGATCATCTTCAATAACAACTTGGCTCATTGTCAATGTCACTTTGAAAGTACCGGCTGTTTCTAATTCTTGAGCATTTCCAAGTACTGAATAATTAGCATTATTAAAACTTACTTGAGATGTAAAACTCTCAACGGTAGCCAATAAAACACCATCTGAATTATAAATTGCCCCATCTTTTCCATGACGGGCATGACGAGCATCCCCTGCTGCTTTTTGATTAATCATTTACTACCCCTCCTATTCTTCATTCGTATTAAACTGATATTCATATGTTAGATAAATGCGTTCTGCGCTATCTTTGTCAATAACGCCAATGCTAAACCATGCAGAGTCTCCATTTGCCACATACTCTGTACTTTCCGCAATATTGCAAGAGGTTATTTTACCTTCCAAAATCATTGCATTTGCAACGTCCTGCAAACGACCCATTATAGTCGCTCTTCCATTTGGATCATTATCAATATCCCCTATTAATTCATCCGTCTTTGCATTCATACGGCGCATTAATTCATAACGAGTCTTTATTCGTCTGTTCTTTTTCCAACCTTCATCCTCATCTTCACCACATTTAACCAGTGTATTAATAGAGTTATCAATCCACACTTCTTTATTTGCGCTATAAGAAAGAACTAAACACCCTCTTTTCTCAGCCTCTTCCATAACTGTAGGTGTTAATGGTTCTTTCATTTCTACAGCACCATCAATAATCTTATGTGTTAAAGATGTGCTACTCGGATAAGCAGCAAGCATTCCTGCAATTTGTGCAGCAGTTTGATATCCTTCCATTTCTCCATCTGCATTAGACAACTTTGAGTTTAAGACATAAGAAGTCGCTCTTGAATTAAAAGCTTCTGCATGTTCCATTCTTTGTTCTAAATCTACAGATGTTTTTTCTGCAATAACCAGTTGTGTGAACTGTCCTGCTGAAAAAATTCTATCCATAAATTCTTTTGCCAGTGTTAGGATTTCTAACTCCTCTGTATCAACGCAGAAGGTATTAAACAATTCCAATTCTAACTGCCCAAACCCTTTTTGATATTCTGCTGCTGTTACAGACATTTCCGTTCCTGGAGTAAATGCCTTTTGTGAAACATCCGCCAATGTACCACCTGTATTCATTTTTTCTGCCTTAAAATACTTACTGTTCTCCATAGCAGATACAAGTGCAGCAGCTTCGTCTCCATCCTTTTCAAATTGAAAAGTTTCAATCTCTTCTGTTCCAGAATAAATAATACACTCTCTATTTTCTTGCGTTAATCTGTTACGAATTGTAACAGCAAACTCTCTCGCTCCAGAATATTTTGCCGTAATTTTTACCGCATCTTGACCTTCTTCTAATTCTGTATTCTTTAATGTAATAGTGGCAGCAGTTCCTTCTTTTCCAATTCTGCAAGCGATAACAGAATTTGCTCCACCTTGGAACAGATAATCTATAATATCAGTTGTCCCTGATGTTCCAAACATTTTTTTATAGTCTGAATTAGGAGTAAATTCCATAATCTGATTTACTGGTCCAAAATCAGCTCTAAATACGCAGGCTCCAACACCATCTAAGAATTTTTCTGTATCATTTTTCTTTTGTGTTATACGATTATAAGTCCCTGGTCTTATTTTTGTTTCTCCAACCTTAAAAATACCGCCCATTTATTTAATCTCCTTTCTCATAAATTTTTCTACAATTTCTTTTGCTTCAGAAGGCGTTGCCTCCTTTTTATTTGCAACTTTAAACGCTGCCATAACACATTCTTTTTGTACACCGAACAGTTTTTTACTGTTCTGTGCAAACTCTTGTAAGGTATAAATAGATTCTTGCGTTTGTGTCTTTCGCTTACTCTGTGACTTTGTTTCTGTCTTTTTGTCTTCTACCTTTTCCAATTTTTCTTCTGCCATTTTATACACCTCCTGTAATTGTTGTATTTCTAAGAATTTTCCCTGCCTGTTGGTAACGTAATAGTCCGTATTGCCCTGTGATTTTAAGTTGCCCTTCTGTAAAATAATCCGCCTTATAGTCAGCTGATAGTTCTTCAATAAACATTGGTGATTTATCCAGTAGGATTACTTCTCCATCTAAGCTCAATTTATTAGCGAGTCCCATTGTCATTTTCATTCGAACGGAACTGTCTGGACAAAGAAAATGAATTGCTATCTTGCCATTAAGCCAAACAACAGTATTAGTTTCTCTATCCACTTCTGTCTCTAATAATCGACAATAAAAAACAGGTGTTTCAACACCTGCTTCTATAATCTCTTCTACTTTATCCCATCCAAGAACAATGGCTTCGGGATAAAGTTCCTTTATATAGCGATTCATGGCCACAATCGGGTCAGGGTCGGTCGTCTCTTGGTTTGTGTACTCCAAAATATCGAAGATAATATCGCAACCTACAACGAGATCACCATCTGACATTCTTGTTCCATCCTGTTTCTGGTAAGAAAATGCTTCTGTTTTTCCCCATGCAAAACAATAAGAACTATTTTCCTCATGTGGAGTTAGAAGAATATCTTTCATGCATGACCTTAGAATTGGCTCCATTTGCTCAGGTAACTGCTCTGTTTCATTCATGCACATAAGTGATATCGTTAATGTTCCTGCAGAGTTTCTCTCTTGATTCGCTTGCATATCAAACCAATAACAAATACGGGGATATTGTGTTTTATCCCCCCATCCTTCTTGATTATCTGATGGAACTTCTGAATAAAAAATAGCAGGAACACCAGCATAACTTGCCATCTTTCCTGCTACCTCACTATTCAATAAGCGCTTATAAATTAATTCCTCAAATTTCATCTACAGACTCCTTATACTCATAGATATTTTTCAAATCAGGAGACAGCCTAATTTCCCACTCTCCTGCTGCAATATCTTTTGCTTCAACAGATGTATGATTGCTAATGTTTCTAATTCCTGGACAAAATTGAACTATCATTATATCTGCCGATAAGGAAGATATATATCCTGACTTTCCTTGTTCCCAACTACTATGCTTTACATAAGCACACCAGCCTTCTTTTATTTCTTCTAGATTGAATTTGCTTTCCTCTTTTTTTGTTACAATTTGCATCTATTCTTCTCCTATTCATAAGACCTATTAAGGATTTTTTCTACTTCTGGCATTGCCTCTTTAATAATCTCTTCTTTAAATGGTCTTGGCGCCATTTTAGTGGTACCATCTTTCTTTTTAGTACCATCTTGCAAATATCCAGCATACTTATTTCTTGTCTCTAATGACGCAACAACTTTTATTCCTGAAGAACTTTGTAAACCTTGTACTTTATGCGTAAAACTACGCCTTAAAGTTCCTGTTCTTACCGCTGGTGGTTCTCCTGGAGCAGAAGCCTGGTACAATTGTCCACCTCTTAGTTTATGACCATATTGCCCCATTAGTGCTTTTGTTCCTTGGGTTTTCCTTTTTCCATATGTTCCAACTTTTTTATATACTCTACCACTACGTTTTCCAGACATAACTTTTAATTCCGCATTTCGAAGAGCATTACCTACTTGAAAAGCGCGACTATACGTCTCTGAATTTATTTTTTCTACTGTTTTTCCAGAAACTCTTTTTAATTCTTCTGAAGCTCCATCAATATCCATTTATATCCCTTCTTTCTTCTACATAATAAATAGTAGAAATTCCAAGACCACCACAGTCATCCACAGCTTTTATATCAAATGTTCGATTATCAAGGCGTAACCGTTCATTTTTTTTCGCTTTTGGATTTCCTGCTTGGACAATTGTATGAGTAACTGGTGTTTGTAACTGCTGCCAATTCATCACTTCCTTTGGATCAGCCTCTGCTAAGCAGCCTTTTAAACTTTCCATTGTAGTTATAAATTCATTTGTTGGTCTTCCAGAAGCTGAAACGGTCTGATTTCGTCTTTCGACAAAGAATTCTTTAAACAGATTTCCTTGTCTTAGATACATCATCCTTGCATTCTTCATTTAATCTATCCTTCCATCATTACGCATCATTCCTTTATAAAAATAAGGCGGTCTCTGCTCCTCATTTCCTAACTTCGGAACAGAAATCGCCTTTGCCTTTATTTCTTTCTTTAATGATTCATACTCTTCTTTCCAGAGTTTCGCCCGTTCTATCATGGAAGAAAAAGCAAGAGGACCTGTTTTGGTGTCAACTTCATATGAAAATCTTCGATATAATGTCTCTAAGAGCATTAGTTTCGAACGTTTCCAGTTATTTGGATAAGCTGTTAAAGCGGCAGAAATCTCCTCATCAGAAAGAGCTGTTGTATCAGCTCCTCCTTCTGTCATAGTATCACCCAGTTCAAATCTCATTCGGTCTTTTCCGAATTCAGAAACCATTCCTGGATCATATGTATATGTTCCTGCCATTACTCTTCACCTTCTTGTTTTTCATCATCAGAATCTGTATCATTCGTTGTTTCTGCTGCAGACAAATCCTCTTGACCGTCACTCTCCATAGAAGAATTATTTTCTCCATTGTCTTCTATTTTTTGATTAATTTTCTTTGCTTGTTCTGCTGCAGTAGCTTTTACACTTTTTCTACTATCAGTTGCATCAATCAGAATTAAAACTTCTTCTTTTTCAATTTTTTTAATTCGTTCTGTTGCTTCTTCTACCTTACTCTGTAAAATTGTAAATACTTCTACAGCATCATCTAAAGCAACTTCTATATCAAATACACCATCATTTTGTTTTATTGGTATATTGATTGTAAGCTGCTTTAGTTCTGCTACATCTATGCCTTCTTTTATATTTTCATTGACTACTTCTGGAATTGTTTTTATCTCTGAAATATATCCACTTTTTACCAGAGAATAAACTCGTCCAGCAGCTACATCATTATCATTTAAAACTTCTCCTATGATTCTTCTTTTTCCACCAATATTAATTGGTTTTAATACGGTATATGCCATATTATCACCTCTATTCCACGCAATCTGTCAAGAAAATGGCAAGATCATCACAAGTCTTTTTCATATCTGTAGCCATAAGCCCCTCTACAAACTCAGAATGTGTTCCAGCTTCTCCTTCAAATTGAGATGTTGCCATCCATTGTCCATTTCCTAACATATCCCATGTAAAGATATATCCAGCAGAAGGCTCATCAATTGCTGGTGTCTCCGGTGCATAACATAAAAGAGCAGAATTGCTATCACAAATAAACTGCATATCTGCTACTTGTCCAAGTTCTGCTGCATTATGTGTAGAATAAAGTACTTTTACTTGCTCAATCCCAAGAACAGTTGCAATTACTTGTTCATTGACAAGTGCAGGATTTGGTGTAGATCCACTTCCTGTAACACGTTCTAAAAACTGTGGATGATTCTTCATAGCTACAAACGTATTATATCCAAGTGCTAGTTTATTTGGCTTTCTCCTTCCCGCAAGTAAAATATCTCTCTTATAGTCATCAAATAAGCCAATAATATCACTATTGGCATCAGAAAATTTCAAGAACTCATTTGTTGAAGGAGTAGATTTTTTCCCTGTTTTCACATTCCCCCATGCTTCTTTTCTAAAGAAATTCTTTGCAAACACATTATCCAAATGTAATTGCATTTGCTCTGTTGCCATCCTTACTTTATTTCTTCTTGGATCAATACTTGCTGGGGCATTCGTTCGTTGATAATTTAATGCAGAAATCTGATCAATTCCTAAAATAACCTGATCTACATTACACATATATGTTTCTTCTGAGTGTGAGAAAATAGCAGGTGCTACTTTTCCAAATGCTGGTTTTCTTTCAACTTGATCCTTAGCTAATTCCTCTTTATTAAATACATAATATTGACCCGTTGAAGTTCTAACTGGACAAATAGGGAAAATACTTGGTGCTACATACATCCCTTCTTTCTGGAAGAACGCCATAGACATATTGGATAGATACATATTAGGTTTCCAACCTTTTGCAATATCCAGCATAATTCCTGCTGTTGTTGAACGTGATTTATTCATTCTTTACCTCCTTATGCTCCAGCTTTTAAGTAGCCGGCATTGATAATTTGTATAGTTACTAAATCATTTTTTGCAGTAGCAGCAGATAAAGCTCTTGCAAGAACATACTGCCCTTCTGTTGCTTTTTGACATAATCCTTCTGCATCAGAAGTAAGCAAATCTCCTACTCCTACTGCTGCTCCTGCTTTCCATTTACCAATATCTTTTACTTGTATTGTTACTGTATTACCAGTCTTTACATTCTCTGATTCTGACAATAATACAATTCCAATTGAATCTTCTCCTGCTCCTGGCATTTGAACTTTTCCATCTACAAACTTAACAGCTTTTCCTCTTACATCTCCAAGTTCTCCGCCACTCTCTGCTGTGATAGTGGAACTTGTATTGATTGTTGCATATTCATAAACTGCCATCTTCCATACCTCCTATTTATCAAATTCTTTTAATAACTCTGGATCAGACATAAACACTTGATCCATTGCTTGTGCTTCTGTCATCCCTGGATTATTCTTTCTAATCTCTTCTACTTTTGTTCGCATTTTAGCCACTGCTTCGGATTCTCCACTATTAACAGCTCCACCAGTATGTCCAACCTCACCGAACACACCAGATTTCTGAATTGTATCTAAATTCGTATCTAAGACACTGAGCATATCGTTATAAGCAGTACCTCCTGCTGCCTTAAGACTTTTAAGCACTGGAACAAGTTCTTCTGGCTTCTTTCCAAGCAATTCATATTTCTTTGCAACCTCTGTTAATTCTTTCTCCTCTTGCTCTTCTCTGAATTTTCTAAGACTTTCAAGTTCCGCTTTAACTGCTGGATGTACACCTTTATAAATATCCTCTGGGTCGGACTGTGGTTGTGGTGAATTTATAGAATTCACTCCCATCCCTTTTCCTACCGGTTCTATAATATTAGAGTTCATCCCCTCTCCTGTTTGAACAGGATCTTCCGTTACACTACATCTTTTTTGAATTTCTTCATAAAACGCCCTTTCCGCTGGCGTCATCTTACTTTTATCAATCATGATTTCTTCTCATTCTTCTCTTTCATCATCTTCTATTGGTTTCTCTGTTTTTATTGGACCTGTTGCCTTTCCAATAAGCTCTTTCATTTTTTCAACATCAAACGATGTTGGTTCTGAAACAATAGACTTCTTAATATTGCTCGTTTTTCTCTGCGACCATTGTGTAACACATTCATTTACAATCTCTGAGAATTCGCTGATACTCTGCTGCATTGACTCTTGCGCGGCAGCAGAGTCTAAATCATCATCAAACATGATCGAACAGAGAGAAGATTGTAAAGCATAACACATATCCCAGATTTCATCTGCTACCTTTCTGCGCTTAACTTCATTCATCTTCTCTCCGAATGTGATTGAATCGCCTTTTGCGATTTCTTCCACAACACTTTCTAATTCTTCTTGTTTCAACCCGGAAGCCTTAGCAATTGCTATGAAAAATCTTTTTACAACGCTTTCTTTTTCTCCTTTAGACTCTTCTTTGTTCTTTTTGATTTTAATATGTGCCTCTGGATTTGCTCCCTGGTCTACAAAATCAACTTTCTTAACTTTAAGATTCTTTAGTTTTGTGGCCATTATTCTGTTACCTCCTCTCTTATTGCTTCACCTTCGATCGAAAACATAGAATATGTACCATCTTTTACTTTTTCCCAAACATCTGGATCCGTAACTTTAAACCCTATCCACCATCCAATAGGGACTGTACCCTCTGGAATCTCCATTGCTCTTAATTTTTCTTCAGTAAATACGACACTTTCTACTAGAACTGCTGCACCACCACGTTCATGCATTTCTCCACCTTCTCGATAGAGTTCCACAAACGCATATGCTGCTTGTTCTAATTCTTCTGGTTCTACAATATCTTCTTGATAGTCTTCTACCACCTCACCGTCTATCGTAACACTCACATTTGCCCAACCAAATGCAAGCATTTTATCATCATCTTTCTTTGCGATTTTAAACTTGTTTTTCTGCTTCTGCACTTTATCCGGTGGCTTTCTTTCATAATAATCTTGAAATGTTCTCATACGCTTTCCTTTCTTTAAAAATAAGCATTAAAAAAACGCCTTGTTAATTAAGACGTTTCCACTTATCTTTTAGGATTAAAATAATTTATCATTCTTCCTAACGCTTCTCTTGCTTTTTCTTTTTCTTCCTCTGATAATTCCGATATTCCTACTACCTCTCCAGACAAAGGCATTCCACTTCTAACCTTAAATAAATCTTCTTTTGATAAATATTGAATGTTTTCTAGTCTTTCATCTTCTGACATCTTCCAAAACTCATCTAACGTCACTACTTGCTTATTCATACAATCATTCCTCTTCAAGCAATATATGCCATATATTATCGACATATTGCTTATCCAGTACCTTAAATCTCATGTTTCTTTCATATAAAATTTCTTGTTCCATCTCATTCAACAAACTAATATCATGTCCCTTTTTAGAACCTTCAATATACAATCTAACCTTAGCTGTATCATCATATAAAATTCCTTTCGAAAACGAAAGATAACTTTTTTCATGAACTATTTCTCCTACTAAATATTTTTGTAGGAAACTTTCTAATTCTTCTTGTTCTAATCTCACTGTACGTATTACGTTTCCTTGAAATAATGGAACTTTATTTAGAGCATTATCTAATTCTATTTTCCATGCTTCTTCTACATCTGTCAAGTCCAATCCATCTCTTAATTTTGCATTTAAAGAATAAGATTCAGGACCAATATATCGAACAATTGCACCTTTTTCTTCTAATGTCAATTCTTTTCTTTTTTCAATTTCTATATATTGAACAGCACATCGACAATTAGGATGTTTTGGCGGAAGAATTTCATCTTTAATTTCATTACCATCTAAGTTTTGACAATCTTCACAGACTTCTTTTCCTCCAGCAGAACACCAAATCCTTTTGAATTGACCAAGAAATCCTCTTTGATAGGCTTGTGCTGCTGCCTCATCTGCTCCAAAATTGTACGCAAACGCCATCTCTGTTTGAGCAATCCTCTGTGCACGATACCGATGTTGCTTCTCTGAATATTTAAGGGCTGCATTCCTAGCCCTCTTTTCAGCATTTTCAGCTTTCATTTTCGGATGTTCTTGTTTTAGTGTAGCTTTTACATTATTGTAATACCTAATGTTCGCAACGGCTTGTCGCTTATCTAATCCTACGATCGGACGTATTACTTTAGCAAATTCCTCTGCCGCTTGCCCTTCATTAATGGCCTGCATCAGCAAGGTTCTTATTGCCTCTTTTTGCTCCAAAGTCACCCTTGTAATCAATTCGGTACTCTTAGTTTTTATATAATCTTTGATTTTTTCAGAAACTAGATCAACTTTAAATCCTCTTTTTTCTAGTTCTGAAAATATTTTTTGTCCCACTGTACCAGCAACAATCGCTTGCTGCCATATCGAATCTCGTAACTTTTGCGTAACTAAAATAGAATAATCCTGCTGCCATGCTTTCCATGTATCTTCATCAATATCCCCTGTCTCAAACCACTCTCTTATCTCTTGATATGTAAGTGCCTGCTGTTGATCTTTCCAAAATCCATGTAAAATTTCTATTGGGAGTTGAGAGTTCTCTTCCAAATAGCTATCTAACCTTTTTAGTATCTCATCTCGCGCTTTTGATTTTAAAATAGGGCGTTTCTTTGCTTTCTTAAATAAAAACACGTTATCACGTCCTTCCAAGTCTCTTCTTTGCAGCAGTCACCTTTTCATCATCCTCTTCTTCTCCGTGTTCGGAAGAATCAAAAGCAGCAGTAGCAACTTTTCTCTTAGAATTATCTTTTGTTCGCTCTGGCAGATGCCCGGCCTGTCGAACAAAATCTTCTAGTTCATCATCTGGGATCAAAATTCCACTGCCTGCCATTTCCTTGATATATTTGGCCAACTTCTCTATATCTTGATCCTCAATATCACCATGAATCAACTTAGGATAATCAGTGATACCTTCAAAGTGATTTCCATTGATATCAATTAAACGTGGTATTCCCTGGCTATTAAATGTTTGACATATAATGTCTAAATAAGAACCAATGGCCATTGAAAATAATTCTGTTTTATTAGAACTGAGAGCAAAACTCCCTGTTTGCTGGTGCCCCAAGAAAATGAAATCAGCAAGAACTGTCATGGCCATTCTTGTATCATATCTATCTATGATTTTATTGGTATCAAACTGCCTTGCACCGCCTGTACTAAGCAGTTCTAACTTATATCCGCTAGGTAAGACTACACCTTCCATAGAATCTCGACGAATATTCCTTACCATCGTTTCCAGGATAGCCAATATCCTTTTAGATTCCTCATCTTCTGCATCCCATAGATCATCAGTTCCATACAGCACAGGAAGACCTGCTAGATCTCTTTCTATTCCGATTCCTTCAATCTCTTGTATTCTTCTTTTAAAGTACCAGGAACGATAGGCATTTCTTAAAACGCTTCTACCTTCTGGATTATCTTTTCGGCTTTTTGTTCGAAAATGAAGTGCTTTATCAATAGGGATGGTGAATAAACCATAATTAGGTGGCGGCATTTGAGTCATACCGAGAAGATTATCTTCATCGTCATATTCCCATTGGTATAACGTTTCTTGCGCACGAATTGGCAATTTACGCCATCCAATCAATCCATCATTGTATTTACTATTTGTAATAGGATTTTTTGTTCTTCCCATTCTTCTTTTATATACAATTTCATGATAACTCCAACCGAACGTAATAAAAGACAAGACCTCCGATATTGTATCTGTCCACGTCTTGTCCATATCATTCATACAACTTTCAACAAATTCTGCTGCCTCTCTGTCTTTTTCAGTATCACCAGCAGGCTGCACATTCCAATCTGTCTGTCGCAGAAGAGTTTCAATCGAGAATAGAATTGCACCTATGATATCATCATTACTCGCCATTTCGTTATATATGTCTATGCCTTTTTTCCCACGTAGTTCTGGAAGAAATTCTTCAAAAAAGAAACCACCATAACGATTTTGGCCAATACGACCAAGTTCTTTCATTTTTTCCATATTATCACCACCTTCCTATCTTCCTTTCCAATAGCTCTCTTTACCAAGATTAGAAATAATTTCTTCTCCCGGAGCAGTTCCAGTATGTTTCTTAATTTTTCCAAGATAACAAGATAAAGCCATTGAATCCGCCCTATCTGGTGAATCAAGACCTCTCTTTTTCATATCTTCCTTGCTTTCTAGGCGTAGTTTTCCATTGCTTGCCATCCTATATTTTCTACTTGAAAATTGTGCAAACAGTTCAGAATCATCTTCTATTTCTATTTGCTTTTTCTCTAAAAGTTCTCGGACAACTGCCCACATATGTGTCGTTACGTTGTCATAATACTCTGCTGCTTCCTTTCCCTCTTTTGTATCAGTTTCAATCTTCTCGGCCATATTGATAGGAACAATAACAAGCCTACTTAACTTTTGTTCCTTCTTGATTTCTTTCAAACGGTCTGTAACACCTCCACCCAATCCGGTATCATCGATGTTCACATATACCTTTTTCTTATATTCTGGAAACTCTTTTAGAATTTTCTTATATTCATTTACTATCCATCCAACTGTGGCCATCAAATCTTGCCCTCTATACTTTTTTGCAATCTTTATTTTTCCATGCGCATTACGAGTAATAATCGTCTCATCATTACCAAACCTTGCAACATCGACTCCAAGAAGAATAAATGGACTTCTCTCTTGTAGTTCGTATATCTTACTGCTGCATTGTTCTACTAATGTGCTAGAAATAAAAACATCTGCATCCTCTTTCGGAAACAGACCTCTAACACGCACTCGTACAACATTGCTATCATAACCATATTTTCGTATAAGTGCCTCAATATTCTGTTTATTTGTTCTTGGACTATCTTCAGACGAAACTGTATGGCAACAGTATAACTTTCTATCTCTATTATGGCTATCATAAAAGGTACCACTTGCTTTTGTGGGGTTTCCACACAGTAGCAGCTTATTATTAACACCTGTAAGAGTACCAAGAATCGCTTCCATAATCGGATCCGCTACACCAGATGCCTCATCCACGATAAAGAGCATATTGTCTTCGTGGAATCCTTGCATATTCTCTGCCTTTGTAGCAGTACGAGCAACCGCAAACCACCGCTTTTCCTGACCTACCATATAAACATATGTTTTTGTCCATTTAAGTATCGAAGAAAGTAAAGGAGATTTTGCCATCCATTTGGCTACTTCTGACCATAGAACATCATTCAGCTGCTGCCTTGTTGGCGCAGTAGCTACCACACGAGGATATGGAAAACATACTAAAAACCATAAGAAAGCAACTGCTTCTATACCTGTTTTCCCAACACCTTGACCAGATTTTATACTCACTTTAGGATTCTTGGCCAAATCCATAAGAGCATCTTTTTGCCAATCATCTGGCTTAAACAATAGGACTTCGTTCGCAAATAAGACTGGATCGTTCCGATACATCAGAATTCGTTTCTTAAAAAATGCTTTTCTATTCATCTTGTTCTTCCTCATCAGCTTCCTTCATGCTTGCTATCCAATCATCTGCTACAGAATTTCCTTTATCTTCACCAGTAATTTTATCTGTCTGCGCCTTTATGTATGATATTCGAGCCTTCTGCTCTTCTGTGGCCAATTCTAAATTCTTATAAAGCAGTTCTTCGTACTGCTTTATAAGAGATCGTAATTCTGCCTGTGCTCGTGCTTGTGCTTGTAAGAATGTTGCCTGCTTATCCCAAGCCTGTTGTACTTCCCATCTCTCTCCTATAACATTTCCACACTTATCTTCTACCTTTTCTATGGTTTTATCTTCTCTGTCTCTAACATACATAATTTGTTGTGCGCGGATAATAGCAGCATAAGCAATTTGTATATTTTCCCAAAGAATATCCAGTGGGTCCTTTTGCTCCAGTTCCTGGATAATAGAAAAGGTTTCTTCCGGAAGATACCTAGAAAAGAAACCATGTTTTTCTGCATTTTTATTTTTTCGTGGTGCTCCATGCCCAACAGCATTTTTATTTCCTATTTTTTTACTCTGCTTTTTCCGATCGATCGCTTTTCGACTATCCGATCGATCGCTTTCCTTTTCGTTGATTTCTTTCCCCCATTTTTGAGTGGATTTCCATCTCCGAACCTTATCAGCAGATATCCCAAGTTCCCTTGCAATATCTACTAATTTCATTCCTTCATTAAACATTTCCTCGGCTTTTATACTATCCGGATTTCTTACTCGTGGGCATTCTCACCACCTCTCATTTCGTTTGTTTTGTAAATTCTCTTTTTTTACAAAAAAGAGAATAAAAAAAGAGAGGTTTTTATACCTCTCTTAATACAATGGACCCTTTGGGACTCGAACCCAAGACCGTTCGGTTATGAGCC
>DVIZ01000059.1 GCA_018710905.1 Candidatus Scybalomonas excrementigallinarum
GCAACGTACACTTTGCCGCGCGCGAGCAGTTTGCGAAGCAAAATTATCTTCTTTGCTCGCTGCGCATCGTTTGCACGTAGTGCTTTTTTATTCTATAGGATGACTCGCTTGCGAGGAATTTCCTATAGAATAAAAAAAGGCGGTATTCTTTTACTGCCTAACACAGCACCAAGCATACCACTACTGAACTTTTTATATGTAGACATTGAGCCAATAAAATAGTAACTATTTTATTGACTCGTCTACTAACTTAAAACCCTGCAAAATAATAAGAAACACATTTTGTGAGCTTATTTTTTTAATTAGCTTGAAGTATAGCAGAAAGCTCCTATAAAAACAAGTTAAGAAAGTGTCAAGTTTTTTTATTTCTTATCCCAATTTTTTATTCCATAATAGAAGCTAAAAGTAATTTCGTATATTCATGTTTTGGATACGAAAATACATCCTCTACTTGCCCTTCTTCTACAATCTCTCCATTCTTCATTACAAGCACTCGATCACACATTTGATAGATAACATTCAAATCATGAGAAATAAAGAGGTAAGAGAGCTTTTTTTCCTCTTGTAATCCAATCATCAGCTCCATAATCTGCTTTTGAATCGTTACATCTAAGGCGGAAACTGGTTCATCCGCAATAATAAATTTTGCTTCTTGAATTAAACTAATGGCAATGCTGACTCTTTGTCTTTGCCCTCCACTTAATTCTCTTGGATAATGATTGGCATATTCCTTATTTAATCCAACCTTCTCTAACATTTCAGCGACTCTTTTCTTTCGTTCCTCCTTTGGCACTTTTCTTACGCGCAAAGGCTCTTCTAAAATCCATCCAATTTTTTTGGAAGGATTTAAAGAAGAAAACGGATCTTGAAAAATCATCTGAGGATTTGTTGTATTATGAATAATCTCTCCCGATTTTACTGGGAGAAAACCAAGTATTGTTTTGGATAACGTGGATTTTCCACAACCACTCTCTCCAACAAGCCCTACAATTTCCCCTTCTTCTATTTGAAAACTAATATCTTTTAATACATCGCTTTTTTCTTTATAGGAAGCACTCACATGATTCACTTCTAAGACTGGTTTCTTCAATTTTCTCATCTCCTTCTTCTTCGTAACGATACTTGCCTATTAGGAATCGCTTCTAATAATTTTTTTGTATATTCTTGTTTTGGAGATTTAAAAATTTCTTCTACCTTTCCTTCTTCCACCTTTTTCCCATCATTCATTACGATGACTCGATCGCACAGCCTATGAATCACCCCTAAGTCATGGGAAATAAATAAAATAGAAGTTTTCTTTACACGATTGATTTTTTTTAATAATTCAATGATCTGCGCTTGAACCGTTACATCTAAAGCAGTTGTTGGTTCATCTGCAATTAATAACTTAGGCTCCATACAAAGAGCCGATGCGATCATAACTCGTTGTCTCATCCCTCCAGACAATTGATGTGGATATTTTCCATACAACTCTTCTGGATTTGGAAGTTCTACCAATCGCATCACTTCTAAGGCTCTTTTTCTTCTCTCCTCTTTTGTTATTTTTAAATGTAATTTCATACTCTCTTCTATCTGTTTTCCAATTGGATGAACAGGATTTAATGCAGTCATTGGCTCTTGAAAAATAATTCCTATCTCTTTTCCACGAAGGATCTGCATTTCTTTTTCTGTATATTTTGAAATCTCATTTCCACAAAAGAAAATGCTTCCTCCTACAATTTTGGCATTTTCTCTTAATAACTGTAAGATGGATAAGGCAGTTTGTGTCTTTCCAGAACCAGACTCTCCTACAATGCCAACAATCTCTCCTTCGGAAATCGAAAACGAAAGTTCTTTCACTACATGTTTCGTAACTTCTCCTTGAAAAAAAGCAATTTGAAGATCTTTTATTTCTAATAATGACATCTTATGCCTCCCTTTGTTCGTTAATTCCCTCACTAATTAAGGAAAAACTAAGTGCTAATAACACGATAGCTAGTCCTGGAAAAATAGCAACCCATGGAGCTCTTACTAAGTAAATCTGTGATTCTGAAAGCATTCGTCCAAGACTTGCCTGTGGAGGTTGTACCCCAATTCCTAAATAACTCATTCCTGCCTCAGCTAAAATTGCATTATTAAAACCGATCGCCATCATAGAAAAAAGAGTCGGTACAGCATTTGGTAAAATATGAACCAATATAATTCGAAGATGAGAAACTCCCATAAGCCGGGCACTTTTTACATAATCCATATCCCGATTGGCTAAAAACTCACTTCTTGTCATGCGTGAGAAACTTGGAATAAAAGCAACTGCTAACGCAAAAATAATATTGTTTTGTCCAGGCCCTAATATACTGATAAAAATAAGTGCTAATAAAACACTAGGAAATGCCACAATGGCATCATTTACTCTCATCAATATTTCATCCAACCAACCACCAAAATATCCTGTTAAAGCCCCTAGAAATATGCCTATCATACTGCCCAATAATACGGTAGAAATAGCAATGAAAAAAGTAGTTCCTATTCCTTTCATAACACGGCTAAACACATCTCTACCGAACTGATCGGTGCCAAAAAAATGCTTAATAGAAGGTGCTAAAAGTTTTTCACTTCCACTCATAGCATCTGGATCATAAGGGGTATAAAAAATCCCTATTAAAAATAATAAAAATAAAATACTAACAATTCCAATCCCAAAAATTAAATTATAATTTTTCTTCTTCATATTCGTTTCCTTTCTATTTCCTTATGTGAACTCTTGGATCAATTTTTCCATACAATAAATCCACTAGAAAATTAACGAAGATAACGATCGTTGCAATAAAAACAATAATAAATTGTACAACCGGATAATCCCGATTGGAAATAGAAGTAATTAAAATACTTCCCATCCCTGGAATTGAAAAAACTTGTTCAATAATAATGCTACTTGCTACTAAATCAACTAATGTCATTGCCCAAAATGTCACCGTTGGTATCATAGCATTTCGAAAAATATGTCTATATAAAACCTGCTTCTTTGTATTTCCTCTACTATAAGCGGTTCTCACATAATCCATACCTGCCTGAGATAAAATGGCAGAACGGAGAATTTTAATTGCCATGGCACTTTTGGGAAGTGCCATAGCAATACTTGGTGCAATCAAATATCCAAGGAAACCGATAAAATTCTCTTCGATTGGAATATAGCTTCCCGGTGTAAACCATTTCAACAAAAGTCCAAAGATTAATGTAATTATCATTCCAATAAAAAAACTTGGAATTGACATTAACACTTGATTTCCAACTCGAATGACATAATCAAACCATCGATTGGAATGTTGCGCTAAGAAAATTCCAACTGGTATGGAAATGACCAAAATCCAAAGAAAAGATAAGAGAACTAACGCTACCATAATCGGTATTTTATTCAATACAATTTCCTTAACCGGAACGGAATAACTATAAGACTCTCCAAAATCTCCTTGAAGAAATCCTACCACCCATCTTCCATATCGTATGAGTAATGGATCGTTAAGCCCCATCTCTTCTTGTAGTGCTTTTACTTGTTCTTCGCTTGCTTCTGTACCTAATTTTGATTGTGCTGCATCTCCTGGAATTACAGAAAACGCGAGGAAAGACAAAAAAGAGACAATAAACAATGTAATAATGAGAGTTCCTATTTTCTTCCATAAATATTTCATTTTGTCTTTTCCTTTTCTATACTTCTTATTGTGCTACTTTATAAATTTTGGCCATATCTTGAACATAAAGAGGATAGAATTCATATCCGCTATATTCTCGATTTAAAGCCACTTGATTATTCATATCCTGAATATAAACATTGGCAGCATCTTCCGTTAAGAGCGTTTCCATCTCTTTATATAACTTTACTTGCTCTTCATCGGAAGTGCTTTTTTGCACCTGTTCATATAACTCATCATACTTTGGATTTGAATAATTAATAAAGTTTCTAGAATAATCAGAAGTAAAGCGTTCAAGCAACGCTCTAGCACTTAAATATGCCGCATCAACACCCACAACCGTAGCTTCATAGTTACGATTTACATAAGTGTCACTAAGCCAACTATCCCATTCTACTAATTCAATTTTCGCATTCACGCCGACTTGTTTTAACTGCTCCACTAATACTTGTGCTACATCGATATGTTTTTGATAATTAGAAGGAACTGTCATTGTGAACGTAAATCCATTTGGATATCCTGCTTCTTTTAATAACTCTTTTGCCTTTTGAATATCTTGTTTATAATAATCGGCAAGTTCTGGCATATAGTACTTTTTAAAAGCTGGGAACATACTGCTTCCAATTACCGTTCCCTTTCCATCGGAAACCATATCCACAATTTCTTGTCGATTCACGGCATAACAAAGAGCTTGTCGAACCCGAATATCATTAAATGGTTCTTTGGCATTATTTAAATAGAGTGCTTGAACTAAATTCGAACCTCCTTCATAGATTGTAAATGCATTTGGATCAAGACTAGCCGTTTCATCGATACTAATTCTTGCCGCCATGTGAATGGCTCCACTCTTTAACCCATTCACAAGGGCACTGCTGTCTGATACTACTTTAAACGTAACTTCATCCAAATAAGCTTGATGATCTTGATCCCAATATTCATCAAACTTTTTCAATTTGACATAATCTTGAGGAGAACGGGAGTCATACATAAAAGGACCTGTTCCAATCGGATTTTTATTATAATCCTCCACATTTTTTGGAACAATTCCTACAATTAAATACGCTAGGAACTCCGTATCCGCTTGCTTAAGATGGATCTCTATTGTCTTTTCATCTGGTATTTCTACGCTTTTGACATTAGAAAAAGCCGCTATCAATGGAGTACCTCCCTCCGTGATACCGGCGCATCGTTCAATCGAATACTTGACATCTTCCGCAGTAACTTCCGCCCCATTGTGGAACTTCACTCCGTCTCGCAATTGAAACGTATAAGTCTTCCCATCTTCTGAAATCGTATGCGACTTTGCTACTGCGTCTATATAATTTCCTGAACTATCAGGTTTTACTAGACCTTCATAAACATTAAACAGAACTTCTTTCGTTCCTGCCGCAACTGACTTGTGTGGGTCAAGACTATCCAAATCTTGTGAAATTCCGACTACAATGGAACCTCCCATGGTTGGTTCCGCATTTGTTTCTTGAGAACTTGTACTATTTAAAGTCGACTCTTTACCCTCTTCCTTCTCGCCACGGCAACCGCCGAGTACAAGTATCAGGGTAAGTGCAAAGAGAAGTAAACATATGTTTTTTACTCTTTTCATAATATCTCCTTTTCTTCTCAGTTCTCTCATTATACAATTGTCAAGGTCATTGTACAGAAATTATTCAAAAAATTCAAGTTTATTTTTTAATGCATAAGTTAATTTTCTTGTTTCTGAAAATGAATATTGACTTTATATGGTAAAAAAACATATCGTATTGCCAATTTTTTCGCAAAATTTTCTACAATAAACAAAGTATGCTATAACATAAAAAAGTCTTCGGAACTAAGGTTTTCCTAATTCCAAAGACTTTTTAACTATTTTATAATATTAATCTTCCTCAATATCAATCGCAGAAACTGGACATTCATCTCTTGCTTCTATGGCTTGGCTCTCTGAACCATTTGGCACTTCGCTTCCGATTGCTCTTGCCACTCCATCATCTGTCATCTCAAATACTTCTGGCCCGATACTTGCGCACATTCCACAACCGATACAATTGTCATTTACATTTGCTTTCATTTTCATACCTCCATTGAATAAAAATCTTTTCGTTTTGATACAAACTTAGTCTTTCCATTTTGGAGGATTTCAAACATAAATTTAAAATGAACTTATCTAAAAATTTTATCTTATTTCGAAAACTTATCTACTTTCTATTTCTATCTTTAAATCCATAGAGAGGATTAAAAAACGCACCCGTTCCATAACAGGTGCGTAAAAAAATATATTAAGTTTACAAAATCATTTATTATTCGGACCTCAGTGCTGTTACTGGATCGCTTTTTGCTGCCTTTTTGGATGGAATTAAACCACCAATCAATGTTAGAACTACACTAAGTGCAATCAATATCACACCATAAACAACAGGCAGAGAAGCATGAACATCTGTTGTTCCAGCCAAAGAATGAATCAGAGCATTGCCTGGAATCAAAAGAATCAATGTCAGTCCAATCCCAATGAATCCAGCACACAGACCAATAATAAAAGTCTCTGCGTTGAAGACCTGAGAAATATTGTGTTTCGATGCCCCAATAGCACGAAGAATACCAATCTCTTTTTTTCGTTCTAATACGCTGATATAGGTAATAACTCCAATCATAATAGACGATACAACTAGAGAGATGGCAACAAACGCTACTAATACATAGCTAATGGTATCCACAATCTCGGTCACAGAAGACATCAGTGTTCCAACCATATCCGTATAGCTGATTACCTTGCTGTCATTCCCTTCGACTTCCATGCGGTTATTATATTCATCCAATATTTCAAGAATAGATGCTTTACTATCAAAATCATGAGGATAAATCGATATTTTACTTGGATTATTCAAATCTGCATATCCAAATTTTTTTAGATTGTTATCATAGGATGCATCCTCACCTAACATAAGGGAACGAAGCAGTTCCATCAACTCATCTTCATTCATATTCATTTCTATGACATTAGAAAAAGCATCGGTATCAATACGAAATGCATCCTTCATATTTGTTCCGATTTCTCCCATAGTCTGCTGCATAGCAGTTTCCATATTCGCTCCCATCTGGCTTACTACCTGTTGCATTATGGCAGTAATCTGGTTCTTCATAGCCTGAGTAATTTCCCCAGTATAAGAGGATACATTTGTTTTCATATAACTGCTCAATGCATCCAAAACCTGCGACTGCAATGACTCTATATTTAAAATATCAGCCATACCGTCTGTTAGTTGCTTTTGCACTTTTGGAGTTTGTAAATAATCGGCAAAATACTCACCCATTTTACTCGGATCTGGAAGATTATTTGAGACAGCATATTTCTGATATCCTGTTACAAGATTACTCACCATTGACTCCATCTGTTCAGGAGAAATCGTAATTCCACCACTTATATTTAAAACATTTTTCATTCCATCTGTAATTTTTTTCTGAACTTCCGATGTCTGCAAATACATCATAAGATACTCATCAAATTTTTCGGATTCTGTCAGTCCGTTTTCTGCTATGTACTCTTGAAATCCAGACATAACATCCTTCACTAACGCCTGTAATTGCTCAGGAGAGGTCGTTACTTCCAAATTCGACTGGATAATCTGTTGGATTCCATCCTCCAAATACTTTCTGGCCTCCGATGTTTGTAAATATTCCATGAAAGATTCATTTAATTTTGAATAATCGGCCTCTGGATGTTTTACCACATAAGCACTATATCCTTCTAATAGTTCTTTGGCAAGTTGCTGGAAACTTTCGCGAGAAACAGATAGCTTCAAGTCTCCCAAAATGTCACCTAGATTAAAATCTGGAAGTTCTGGAAGATCCAATGAAAGATTATTAACATCAATAATATCCGACAAATCAAAAGAACTACTGTCCATACTGAAATAGTCTGACATATCAATATTGAGCGCATTTTGATCAAACTGAAATACCTCTTGTAACGCATCCTTATTGATCGTAAACAGAGACTCCATATTAAATTGACTTTTGCTCTTATCTTCTCCAAAGGATTTCCCTGTTAATACGTTGATTTCCTTATTTTTTCTCTGCTCTTTGACGATCGGGCTGTTGACCGCCTGCTTTATTACATATTCTGTCAAAGATGCTGGATATGCAATCCCCGAACTGAGCATAAAAGCGGAGGCATCCTCTGAAGGCTGTACCACGCCAACGACTGTAATATTCTCACCATTTTTAACGAGCTTTCGCATATAATCTTCATTATCAGACTTATCTTTCCACACATCATAGGAGTCGTCATATTCATAATAATCCGCCCCATTTATCAGCTGAAAGGTAATTCCAAGAAAGTCCTCGTATTGATAAGAACCAATGTTTTCAGGCAACTCTACTTCTTCCTCCGCAAGAAATTCTTGAATCATTTCATCCAATTCAAGAGAATCTCTAAGTCCTAATGTATACAACATAAAATCGCTAATACTTCCATTTGAAGTAAGAACCACGACACACTCATTATACTTCTCTGGCCAGCGCCCTGCTTTTACATCATATTGTCCTTGAAACAACTCTGTATTTTTTGGCATCTGATAAAAGACATTGGTATTCATAAAAGATGACAAAAAACTATTGGAATCCGAGCCAATCCCCAAGGCAGAAAAAGAACGATCGGGATTTACTTGTCGGATATTGTTTTTTTCTAACCGATAAATCTGGGGAACGACATCATAAGAATATTCAATGGCATTGGCATACTCCTCAACACCACTTTTCCCGCTATCAAAATAGGATTTCAAAGATTCTAAATCATTTGGACTCACCTTAGAAAACATATTGCCTAACATCTGTGAAACGTTCACTTCTCCAGATCCACCGTTCTCTTTATTTCCAGCTCCACTGGACATCATAGAAGTCAGATCCATCGTCGTATTTTGTATTTGAAGAGGATATTCAGAAAGAGTCTCTTCTTCCAATGTTTTGATGTAGGCATTAACACCGTTCGAAATAGCTAAAATCAGCGCAATACCGATAATACCAATAGAACCCGCGAAAGAAGTTAAAAATGTTCTAGCTTTCTTTGTCCGCAAGTTATGAAAGCTAAGAGAAAGGGCTGTCAAGAAAGAAATGGACGATTTCCCCATGTTTTTATGAATTGGCGAATTTTTTTCTACTTCATCAATCTCATAAGCATCGGAATCCGAGTAAATATTTCCATCCTTTACTTTGACAATTCTGGTGGCATATTGCTCCGCCAACTCTGGGTTATGAGTGACCATTACTACAAGACGATCTTTTGCTACCTCTTTTAATAATTCCATCACTTGAACGCTTGTTTCACTATCCAATGCACCGGTAGGCTCATCTGCCAAAAGAATATCTGGATCGTTAACTAATGCCCTTGCAATAGCCACACGTTGCATCTGGCCACCAGACATTTGATTCGGTTTTTTGTGAAGCTGTTGTCCAAGACCAACCTGCTCTAATGCCTTCTTAGCTCGCTTTCTTCTTTCTGTTTTTGAAATACCAGATATCGTTAAAGCCAGTTCTACATTGGATAGCACCGTCTGATGTGGAATCAGGTTATAACTTTGAAAGACAAAACCGATCGTGTGATTTCGATAAGAATCCCAATCCCGATCTTTATATTTTTTTGTGGATATTCCGTTAATAATCAAATCACCACTGTCATATCGATCAAGTCCGCCGATAATATTAAGCAGCGTTGTTTTTCCAGAACCACTGGGACCGAGAATTGCCACAAATTCATTCTCACGGAGGTTTAGGCTAACACCATCGAGTGCTTTCTGCACTAAGCCTCCAGTTTTATACTGTTTACATATGTTCTTAATTTGAAGCATAAATGTTTTCTCCTTTTTTGAAATTACTACCATTTATCTATCTTATTTTCAACGACTAAAAATAAACCTCCATGGCAAACACGGAGGATACAGAGTCTTTAAGACAGGCAATGGAATGGAATCTCTTAAGCTTATTGACATCCAACAAATGAATCTAAAAAATCTTTACTTGACCCCTATATTATACAGTTAATTGATTTATAAATCTAGTTGAAAAAGGAGACCTCATTTCTTCAAAAAAACATAAAAAACAGACATTGACTTACCTAAAAAGGCAGCAATGTCTGTTTTTTATTAAAGTTACTGTATTCGCTTTGAAGCTCTTTTTTCATAATTATTTCTTATGCTAGTTTATAAGAAATCAATTGGATTTAAATTAAATAAAACAATCTTAAAATTCCTATCACTACAGAACAAGAAACAAGAATATAGGAGATATAATATTGTCTCTCTGTCTTAGCTGTCAAATAAACAAGCAAAGCGATAATACTCACGAATCCGATAGCCCATGCTAACACTTGTTGCATAATAAAATTTGTTGGTAAACTTCTTGCACTTAAAAAAGCAATGAACATTCCCCATACTACAAGAAAATAGAAAACAGGTTTTCTTTTTTTACGATCCTTCATTAAAAACAGAAATAAAATTCCTAACCCACTCACTACACTCATTCCAATAAATAATAATAATAATAATCCTAATGCCATATTTTTTTCCTCTCTTTCTTTGTTATGACATAATGATACCATAACTTTATAAAGAAATTTCTATAACAATTCTAAAGAATTCTAAAGAACCTTCTTTATCGGAATGATCATTTGTATTCGAAACTCTTTCTCACTCTTTGTAACTTCTACTTCTCCATCATACATTCCGACTATCTGTTGAATGTTATTTAACCCTATTTTATTGCTCTCTACTTCTAACTCTCCTTCTGTTCTCACTCCATTTTCTTGGATCAATACTAACTTATCTTCCCCTGTTATTACTTGTAATTTCACACTTTGTTTTGGATCTCCATATTTTTCTACATTCGAACTGAGATTATCAAAAATTCTTCTAAGTTCTGAAATATCAAAAATCCCTGAAAAATTATTACATTCGTTCCAAATCACTTCACATGGAAACCGATCTTCTAACAGTTCTTCCCACTCCATCACTAATTGCTCTATCAAAATTTTCCCGTTGTCAATGAATTCTAACTTTCGTTCTTTTTTCCCGATCAGCTGATTTGTCAAACTTTTTATTTGCTCTGCTTTTCCTTGCATTAACTCCATATAACTTTTAATCTCTTCTTTACTCCAATCCTCTTTCTTTTGCATATATTCGGAATAGGATAAAATTGACGTTAGAGGAGTTCGAATATCATGAGAAATCGAGCGAATCATCTCTTCTCTTTCCTTCTTTAGATTCTCTTCTTTCTCTTTCAATAACTTTTGAGAGAGTGCTAAATAATTGATACTCTCTGCTAACTGGGTAAATTCGTCATTTCCTTCTAAAGGAATTTCAAAATCCATTTGTCTTTCTTCTAATGCTTTGACTCCATGAATAATAGAAATTAGGTAAGATACTTTTTGTCCAAATAAAAATAGAAACAATAACACAAAAACAACAACAGAAGCTAAAAGACAACTACTTCTTATCCAAAGCACCAATACCATTTTTTTCTCCTCATCCAAAATGACTCCTTTCCCATCTAAATAGGTCATAGCAATGGAACAAGATGTAAAATATAAAAAGCCAAAAGCAAACAAAGCAACAATAAAAGAAATGAATAAAAATTCTAACATTTCCAATCCAATTTTTCTTTGATCTTCTATTTTTTTCTTTTTCTTAATCCACATAATAGCCCTTTCCCCATGCTGTTTTTATGTAAATTGGATTTCTCGAATTGTCCCCAATCTTTTTTCGTATGTTTTTAATATGAACCATAATGGTACTATCTCCAACAGCTTCTTCTTCCCATATACTTTGATAAATATTTTCTAAAGAATATATTTTTTTTGGATGAGTGATAAATAATTCTAGTATTTTAAATTCTGTATAAGTAAGAACAATCACTTCTCCATTCTTTCGAATCGATTGATTATCTAAATCTAAAATTAAGTCTTTAAATTGAATTTCGGAAGGATTCTTCTCCTCTACTTGATCTTCTTCTACTTTTTTTCTACTGCGCCCTTCCATTCGTCGAAAAAGAGCTCTTACTCGAAGTAATAACTCCAAATTGGAAAACGGTTTCACGATGTAGTCGTCGGCTCCAATGGAAAATCCCATCACTTTATCAGATTCTCCTGAATAGGCAGTTAAAAAGATAATCGGGGCATCGTATTTCTTTCTAAGTTCCGCTCCTGCTACAAATCCTGTCATAACTGGCATATTCACATCTAAAATATACAAATCAATCGTATCATCTGCTTGCTCTAAAACTTCTTGTCCATTTTGAGCCGTTATGACCTCATACCCTTCTCCTGTTAATAACAGCCTTAAAATCTCCAAAATCTCTTTTTCATCATCTGCTACTAAAATCTTATTTTTACTCATATCCATTTCCCTTATCCTCTTCTATCCTTTTACCCTTTTATTGTTTTTATGTATATTTGACATGGATTCCATTCATCCCATAAAGTAGGAAGACATTCTAATTCTCGAAATCCCATCTTCTCATAAAAGGCATTTGTCTGATCATACTCTTTATAATGTCCTTTTTGTACGGTCTTCACTTGAAGAAATTCATATCCTTTTTGTTTTGAATAAGCACATAGCGCCTCAAACAATTGCGTTCCAATTCCTTTTCGATGCTCATCTTTTAATACCCCCATTACATAGAGCTCAGCCATATAAGGACTTGTTTCTTTTAAGGTGATAAATCCTTTTTCTTCTTTCTCTTCTTTATAAACCCAGAATGGCATTTTCTTACTGCATGTTATATATTCTTTTGTACTTTCAGGCAAACCAAACCAGTCTGGCAGCTGAGCTAATATATTTTTTGCTACTCTTTCTTTTTCTGTTTCCTCTTCAACAAAATATACCATTGTTATCTCTCCATTTTTTGTATCAACTTTAATTTCAGCTAAAATGGTTACATCCTCTGATACTTTTTATCATTTCACCATTTCATCATTTGCTCTAAATTTAAGGGATTAATCAATATAATATACCCAATCTTCTTTTCTTGCTAAAGGCTTTGGATATTCACCATCTACATAACCAAGAATACAATGACCGATTCCCTCATAGTCTCCTTCGATTCCGAGTGATTTTAAAATCTCTAATCCTTCTGGTCGTTCAAACTCTTCTTTTGCTCTATGAATCCAACAGCTTCCAATTCCAAGAGAATGGGCAGCAAGCATTAAATTTTCCATAACGAGGCTTCCATCATAAATATAAGTTCCACTGTTTTTATTTGCTAAAACAATAAGAATAACAGGTGCGCCATAAAATGGATCATTTTTTGTTCCTGAAATTTCAGCATTTAATTTTGATAGCTGATCTCGAACCTCTTTGTTTGTTACAGCAATGATAATTGGAGATTGTCTATTCATACCAGTTGGTGCATAGCTTCCCGCAGTTACAATCTGCTCAATGATTTCTTTTGGAACCATATCTGGTTTAAATTTTCGAATACTTCTTCTTGTCTGCATTAAAGTTAATAAATCGTTATGTTCACTCATGTTTCATAACCTCCATTTCATTTTTTTCAGTATTTATTGTATCACTAGGCTAACAAAAGAGCAATCGCCTGACTTTATAATCCGAACCACTCTTTTATCGGCTGATAAAATTCTATATTTATAAAAAAACCATCTGTATTTCAAAACGAAAACAGATGGTTTTTCCTATCTTTTCTCTCTTATAAGTTTCCTTTCATCAATTATCTGATCAAAGTTTGGATAAAAGAACAACCGTCTCCACATGGCACGAGAGGACAGAAAGTACGTCATTTGCCGGGCGGTTCGTCCAACTTGATCCACCACTGTTTTTGTCCTCTTGGTCGTATGTGGAAACATATCGACTAAAAAACTATCCTAACTTTTCTTCGGCAATTTCAAATTAACGCTTCCTCCAAGTGCTGCCACACCAACCCCAACAGCTATGAGTACTACAGCACCTGCACCACTGATTAATTTCCAATTAAATGCACGCTTTTCAGAATCCTTTTTATCAACCATGTGAGCAATTTCCTTTTCATGCTCCCGTATCTCAGAATCCTTTGCAGCCATGATACGAAAAATTTCCATTTCTTGTTCTCGAATTTCTCTCTGTTCCTCTGCTGTCATATCAGGTTGATTCAAGCATTTGCTTAAATCCGAATGGACCATATTGGCAAACTCAATAATTTCCTTTCTACTATTACTTGCTTCATCAAGTTCTTTATTAAAAATTTCGTAGATCTGACTTATACTGTTATCATCACTAGCAATGACATTATCCAAAATCCCCTTATATTCCACCATTGCGGATTTAATCATATCTGCCAATTCTGGGAATTGCGCTATGGCCTGTCGTACTACTTCCGGTCGTAACTCATTCAATTTCGATGTGTAAATAAGTACATCATTTTTCGATAAGTTTTTAAAGTTTACTCTCTCCATAAGCGGAAGAATTTGTTTTTCCGCATCTGTATATTCCACCTCAAAACCTCCACTAACAGCAATTTCTTTATTTTATAAAATCATTTCATTGATAAACATAAGAATTGTAATACCAATTATTATTTATTCAAAGCTTACCTGGCATCTTATGACACTCATCTAAATATTTGTGCGCAAAAGAAATGAGAGTTAAAACATCTAACGCTTTTGCCTCATCAACTTTCCAATTTATCTTAGGAGTATGGGCTGCTGGATTTCTTACTAAATGAAAAATTGCTTCCATAAGTTCTTTTAAGCCTGTAAATTCACTTTTCTCACTGTCCGTCTGCATACTATTAAAAAATAAATAAGGATCATTTTTCGCAAAAGCAGTTTGAAATAATGTGCCTCCATCGGAGGTCAGCCCAGTAATTTGTCTTACTCTTTCCGCCAGGCCCTTTGCCGCCTCAAACACAGCATCATAATAATCTTTTTGCAAATAATCCTTAATACAGTATTTCTGAACTTCGCTATGTATTGCTCTGTTGTATAATTGACGTTGTAAACTATTTACCCTCCTGTCAACCTCATCGAGTGTTTTTGCTTGAACAACTTCAATCAGCTTTCCTTCCTTTGTTACCTCTAGCCCTGCTAATAAAAGAACCTTATTTACTCCCTCGAGCAAATAACTATATTTATCTCTACTTTTTTCATCGGTAAAAGCGACTGGGTTTAACGCTTTTTCCAAAAAAGTATATATACGGACAAAAGAATGACTATTGTTTATTTCCGCTGCCAGGCAGTTATATAGCCAATCTCTTTTATTTAATCCCAGTTGATAAGTGTATCCATTACTTACTTTCCCATCTGAAAGAACTGTTATTTTACTCTGCTGAAGTAAACGAGTCAATTCTGTCTTTGTATATCCTAAAGAAGTTTCGGCCAAGACGTCACACATTGCCTTTAACTGCTGTTCATCTAAATATTTCATAGTCATATATCCTCTAAATCTATTATTTCTGTTCCTTATTATCAGGAATTGGATCGCCCAATTTGATTTTGAATCTTCTACAATCCCCAACATACTTCAGGCCTTCTACCGACCATGGATCTAATCCCATGTTAATGAGTACTTCCTTTTCCCGCACTGAAAGAACTGAATGATAATATTTTCTAAACTGTGCTAATTTCATTTTTTCTGGAACCATTATCGCTTTTAGCCTATTATAGGCATTTTTATTCTTTTTTAAATTAGCTGAACGCATATGTTTACGCTCTTTTTCAATTGCAGACGGCAATTTTATTATTTCCATAATATCCCTATCTTTCAATTATGCTTTTCAACATTGCCAAAATATATTGGTAATCAGTATTCTTTTGCTTTATAAACCAATAAATTAGCTGGTACTCCAGCGCACCTATTTCTTGTCCCATTATGTCTGAAATTTTTTTTAATTTCTTTTTTGAATCTTTCTCTTGACTAACATCGGGAAAATCCTCCTCTCCTAAAAACTGTTTTAATCGCATCTCATTGTAAATGATATCCTCAGGAATAGATTGTGGTAAAAAGGATACATGATTTTTAAAGTATTCAAGATATGATAAAAGCAATTTCTTTTCCTGCTCCTCATTAACTCTTCCAGCTTTTCTATTGGCATCAACTCCCCAGTCAATTTTGTCAGCACTGATGCCTACAGCTTTTTTAAATATATCTTTTAAATATTTGTCCGTTTTATCAACTTCTGGTATTCTCAAGAAATCAGGAATCTCCTCTTTCTTTTGATCACCATCTAAAATAATATATCTATTAGTCACGTTCGTTTTAGAATATGTTAGGATGGTGTATTTTTTTATATTTGATGCCCCTCCAGGATAAAACTCAACTTGCAATAATCCACTTAATCCCTCTGTTTTTAAGATTTGCTCAATGATTTTCTTTGCTAAATTATCTTCCACAATTACATGTCTTTTATCGATTATGTCAGACTCTAACTCTAAAAAAGCATTTTGAAACAAAACTTGTTCTTCAATTACAATAAGATCATTTTCAATTTTTCTAAAACACTTAATAGCTTCTTTAGGCAATTTTTCTACCATAGTAGTAGAATGTGTGGTAATGATAACCTGTATCTTCTTTTTTTTGATAATTTCAAGGATATAACAAATTAACCTTTTTTGAGCGCCCGGGTGCAAAGATACTTCTGGTTCATCTAATAAAAGAATACTTTCAGATGGTACTCTTTCTATCTGATCAACCATGCTAGCTATAACAAATTCGCCACTTCCAGCATTGTATTCCGAATACTGATTACCATCATTAAAAATAACACTCGTTCCCCAGGTTCCGCTATAGTATTTATGTCTAACCATCTCAATCAATTTAATATTTCCTTGCAGAATATAATTCACAATTTCAATTGCATTGGCACTTAAAAAATGTCGTTGTTTTCTCTCGCTGTTACTCCTTGGATTCTGTTTAAGCTTTTTGGATTGTTTTATGACATACTCAACCTTTTGAGTTCGAGCAGTATTTTTCCCTATATTATCATATAGAAAGCTTTTATCAATTGCCCCTACCATTGTCTTTGTCTGAATATATGTGATACTTAACTTTTCAGGCACTTCACCTTCTTTACCCCATTCATTTTGGCGTATTCTTTTATAATGAAGAATCTGATCATCCAAGGTATATGATATATCCGCATTCTGAAATCCTCCATCATCAATTACTGTCTCAAAAAATTCGTTTTGTGGTATCTGCCTTTTCGACAGCAGTTTTATAGCTTTCATTACAGTTGTTTTTCCGCTGCCATTTTTTCCAACAATCACAGTAAGGGGATACACAAAGTTTATTTCCGATTCTTCCGCAAATTTTCTAAAACTGTGTATCACTATTTTTGAAAGTCTGTTTTTAATAATTCCCTTATCAAACATTCTTCCGACATCATTGACCTGCTTTTCTATATTATTATCAATCATAGTAATTTCCTTTATCTTCTAATTCCTATTTTTTCTCCATCCGGTAACACAAATACCTGCTCATATCCAATATTTAACACCTTTGCAATTTGCACTATTTCTTCAGAAGAAACGGTACCACGCTGCAACTTCTTATTAAAATTCTGCGGAGTCTGTCCAATCCGTCTACAAAGTTCCGCAAGACTGATATCCATTCTGTCACACAATTCTCTGATCATATCCGATATTGTCATTTTCCACCTCCATCAGCATAGTACAATTATAAACCTTCTGGTTGATAAACACAAGCTGCCTTCTTCAAAATTAACAGCCTATTAAAAAAGCACCTTGCAGCCATTTCAAAAGCCACAAGGCACCGCATTCATTCTGTTATTTACCTCTCCACATCCACCTTCGCCCCAGATTTGAACTTCACCTCAAACCTCGTATCATAAACTGTAACCTTCTCAATCAGCTGCTGCACCAGCAACTCATCATACTCCGTGACCTCTGTGGACTGCTGTTCCAGAAATTCCCGGATATATTTCAGACAATCCAGAGTGTTTCTGGCAAACCGGCTGATGGACTTGGTAATGATCATGTCAATGTTCCCGTCCATGCAGTCCTGGATCATGCGGTTAAATTCCTCCCTCTTTTTCGTATTCATCCCGGTGATTCCGTCATCGGTATAAATCCCGGCCAGTTCCCATTCCGGATTCTTCTGGATAAATTGCGTATAATGCGCCACCTGTACCTCGTAGCTGGATGCCTGCTCCTCACTGTCCGTAGAAACCCGGCAGTAAGCGGCAACTTTCAGCTTTGGCCGCTGCCCCACTGCGGCTGTATTACCCACGCGCTTTCTGGCTGGGATCACGGTGATATTCCTACTCAGTTCCACCCACATCCACCTCGCTCTCAATAAAAAAAGCCCCTGCCAACATCAGGAGCAAGACCATGGATTTTATATGTAAATTTAAAATGCACCCATTCACGCAATTTGGGTGCATTGTATCAATTTGTGGTACACAAGCCAGTAAGAGAGTATGCAATGACTACCTATACATTTCTTAAAATCATCTTCGCACAAACAGTGCCTCATATCCATACAAGATGCCGTTTCCCTTATTTTTCTTCAAATGTCAATCTTATCAACTCAACATACCATTTATCCAACCTGTCAACTCAACACCCTCAATATCAAAATCAACCACTCAACTCTCCGCCGTTTTTTACAGTAGACCAGTTCCCCCTTACCTATAAAATGAAAAAATCCGGGAACCGGAACCTGTTCTCTGCCAAGCTCCGACTCCCGGAAATCCCTTGTTTTCTACACTTTTTCACTATTCTATTCTTTAACTTTTGACATCAATACTACTGTCTCGACGGTTGTTTCAGTTTCCAAGGGAAGTTCTTTCACTTCCTCGCCATCAACAGGCACAGGGAAGTTGAACACAATCTTCCTTATCCAGCTACCGTCTTTCCTCTTTTCCGGGAACATCTCAATTCGCTCGATAAAGGCTTTCATAAACTCTTTCTGTTCCACTTCCGTTGCGGAATGGTAGACTTCATCAAATGCCAGTAAGAGCCTGTAAATGTTATCGCCAGAGATTTTCTCCTGCTGGATGCTGCGTATTTGACTTTGCAATTCGCCAATCTGAACCTCGATTTCCTCTATGATATCATACTGCTCATCATAGCGTCGCTGCAAGTCCAAAATCTTTCTGTCATAGTGGGCATCATTGATGTCCAGAGTATCCATCTGACGCTCCAAGCGGTTTTTCGTGCCAAAGGCTTGCTTTAGCTGCCCTTGTAGGACGGCAATCTGCTTTTCCATATCTTCTGTATCAACCGCTGTTCCGATTTTCGCTTGAATTGCTTCTACAAATCGGGGATTGTTGACCATAGCGGAAATGACCTTCGCCACAAATTTGTTGATCTCTGCCTGCTCGATATTCAGCCGGAAGCTGCACTCATGTCCTGTCGGTGTAACCGTATTTTTGCAGTAGTAATAATACCGTGTTTTCTTGTCCTTGCTGTGTGCCTTGGCGATATTGCCGTACATACTCTTTCCGCAGCAAGGGCATTTCAAGATACCGGACAGGATGTGGGCGTGATCTGGATTGTTGACCTTTTCCCGCTTAAAGGAATTGATCTTGCGCTTCTCCTGTGCCAGATACCAATCTTCTTCGGAAATAATGGCTTCGTGCTGCCCATCGTAAACAGGGAACTCCGACTGCTCAACCACGTGCATCTCATTTCTTGTACCCTGTTTCTTTTCGGTTCTCCGTCTGCCATAAGCAATTTTACCCATATAAACGGGATTGTCCAGTACGTCCTGCACGAAGTTTCTTGAAAATCCGGGGATGGTGTTATTCTGCCGCAGTTTCTTGATAAAACCGTTGCGGTTCAGATATTTGGCTACTCCGGCAACGCCCTCGTTGGTATGGATGTAGCGGTCATAAATAACACGGATTACTTCTACTTCATCCTCCGCAATGACAAGATTTCCGTTTTCCAGTTTATATCCATAGGGAGCAAAACCGCCGTTCCACTTGCCCTCACGAGCCTTTTGTTCCCGTCCCGCCATTGTCTGTGTGCGGATATTCTCTCGCTCGATTTCTGCCACCGCAGACAGCACGGAGATCATCAGCTTTCCGGCATCCTTGGAGCTGTCAATGCCATCCTCCACGCAGATCAGGTTGACACCAAAATCCTGCATGAGCTGCAAAGAGTTCAGAACATCGGCTGCATTTCTGCCAAATCGGGAGAGCTTAAAGACAAGCACATAGGAAATGCCGTCTTTGCCGTCCTGGATATCGTTCAACATCCGTTGGAACTCCTGCCGCCCTTGGATGTTCTTGCCGGAAAATCCCTCGTCAGAATACTCCCCGACAACGATCATATCTTCGTATGCCGCATACTTCCGCAGCTTGTCACGTTGGGCATCCAAGCTGTACCCGTCTACCTGCATGGAGGTGGACACTCTCGTATATAGATAACATTTAAGTTTCTTCTTTTTCAGAATCGCCACCTCCATCATTCATTTCTTTTACTATCAATCCCTCGTTGCGGATATAATACTCCAAAAGTCTAAGCACATAATCCGGTGCATGGCGGTTGTCCAGTTCCCACTCGGTCATTGTCCGGTATGGGATATTGACAAGCTTGCAAAAGTCCTTCCGGTTTAGCCCTGTGCTTTCCCGCAACTTTATAATTCTGTTTTTACAATCCATCTGCCTATCTCCCTAAAAACAAAAATACACGTTGCGTAATCATTATAGCACAGCTACATCGAATACGCAACGTGTAAATCGTAAATTTTTACGCAGCCTTATCCGCTAATGGCTGCGCTTGCTTATCATCCTTGGAGCAATCCGCCGTTTGCGGAGCATCCTGCTCTAATTTATCTAAAACCTGATGCCCGTATTTCTGGAGCAACTGAGTCATAACATCCACACAGCGGTCAAATGCCGCATTATATTTTGCTTCCTCATAGTATTTCATCAATAGGCAATCCCTCCATCAAATTTCCATATCCTGTCCACGCTTGCGGGCAGGTGTTTTAAGTTCCCTTGTTTCCTTTCCTCTGGCGAGGACGGCAGAAATAAAAGCCCTGACCCTTTCCGATGCAATCTCCAACGCATCCAGATAGGGTTGGGCTTTCTGTTTGAGTTCCATATATTTTTCGTTCAGCGCATCGTACCGTTGCTTCCAGATGGAAGCCGTCTTTTCAGCGGAAGCCAATTTTTCCTTCAAGCGCTTGTTGTCGGCGTTGGCAATAATGCCGTTGACTGCATAGCGTTTCAGGGTCTCGCACTGATCCTGTGTCAGAGAGACATTTCCGGTGAGGGCATTTTTCTTACCCATTGCTTCAATGTCCTGCACCGTCAGCGCAATAGTCTTTGCTGCCTTGGTTTCCTTTTGCAGAGCTTCCAGTTTCTTTTTCTGCTTTGCTGTGGCAACCTTGGTATCCTCCAAACTCTGCTCGGCCTGTGCCACCTGTCCGGTCACAGTTTCCAGACGCTGCTGTTCAGCCTGTACCTTGAACTGTGTCACCGTCAGATGTTCCTCGGTGCTGCCACGCTCTCCACGCTCCACATCGGTGTAACCGACATTTCGCATAAAATTGAAAAAGTCATCCTGCAACACACTGTAGGACGACTTCAATATCTTTTTCCCTTTTGCGTTCAACATCGGATTGCCGTCCTCGTCAAGAACGGGCTTGGAATCCCATTTCTTGCTGCGGCTGACCTGTGTGATGATCTCCTTGACGGTTCCCCGGAGAGCTTCATCCTTACACCGCTTCGACCAGAGGATCTGCTTTTCCACCACCGGGATATAAACCACATGAAGGTGGTAGTGGTACACATCCTCGCCCAGAGCTTCGGACATTGCCCGGTTGCGCTCGTCGGCGTGCATCACAGCGGAGAGGATATACTGCTCACCGCCCACAATCTCCACGGCGGCTTTGTAAGCATCAGCATAAAACTGTTTTGCAAATTCATAGCCGCCGTGGTTGTAGAAATAAGCGGAGTTTACATCGAATACCAACTCACCATATTTGATGGCATCCGGTTTCAAACCTCTGGTGGAGATTACGCCGTCCTGTTCCATCTGCTCAAACATTTTTACATAATCGTCCGTGGGTGCTTTGAAATGAACGTTCAGAGAAGTGCGTTCCGGCACGATGTCCTGATTGCTGTAGCTGTCCTTTTCACGCTCATTGTGTTCCTGTACCTTAGCCACATCTGCCGGGGTTTCCAAGTCCTGATTTCTGGCTACGGTACGGTCTATTCCATCATTTCTTGCCATAGAATTTTTGTCCTTTCTTTGGGATTTGCAGACAGCGGGGAGCTACGGAGAGGCACTTTTTCAAAGTGTAATAACCCACTATTACACTTTCATCCATACTGGCTGCAAAGTGCCGTGGGCTCTCCCGAGGGGGAATGCGGTCACTGCGGTGACCTCTGCTGACCAAGGCGAAAATGTCTGCGCCTTTTCCCATGGTCAGACCGTCTGCATGAAGCTGTTCTGCGGAACATTTCTTGCAGACGGCGGCAGTGAAAACCGTATCTTTCACTGCCTGTCCATAGGCAGCACTGCGGTGCGCCTATGGGGACGGGAGATGCGAGGGGCTGTTGCCGGGGCATCACTTCTCCCGTTTTTTCTGCCATACGATGTCGTAGCCAAGCACAGCGGCAAGCTCCAATACTTCCTTGTATCGGATGCTTTCCCGCTGCAATTTTGCGGACAGGTTGGAAACGCTGTCGCTCCATCCGTACTCGTCCGAGAGCAGGTCAACAACTTCCTGCATGGTCATCCCGGCACGGATGATCTGTGCCTTTATTTCGTTGCGTACATTCATATTGAAAAATCCTCCATAATTCTGTTTGTGGTTCGGTGCAACCTCTGCACTCCAAAGCGGAGCAGATACGCCGAACAGCGAAAAATCTGCAATCTCCAAAATCCGTTCAGAATTTCGCTTGTGATGTCCTGTCCGTATATGACCATATCCCGCTTTACTGTTTCGTGCGGTTTGGTCTGGAACAGTGAAAACACCCATTGTTCCGTGTACAGGGTACACGGTTCAGAGAAGCACGATTTCGTGAAATAGTTTTGTCCTGCGGTCAAAAACTTTGCTGTTTCCATTACCACTGATTTTCAATGCCCGAAAACAGGTCTGTTCTGAAAGTTCCTGTTTCCTATAACGGGAGAAAACAGGGGTAAATGCTGCGTACATACGTACAGAGCATGGCTGGCAAAATCATTCCCGCCAGTCCTCCGGTACGTACGTACACGGCGAATCTCCGTAAAACCCATTTATATGAGGTCTTGCCACTGCTTCCACACCCATAAAGCCCCACACCCGCCGTCCGGCAGAGTTGGTGATGTTGTTGCAATGTTCCAGATTGAATCTCCCGGCATTGGCAATCATAGCGTCGCTGAAGCTGCGGGCTTTCAGCGGTGCAAGGGAGTTTTCCTCGCACCACATTCGGTAGATTTCATAGAAATCCTTGGAGCTGATGGACGCATCCGCTTTACGCCGGATGTATCCCTCTGATTCCATGAAATCAAAGATATTGTTGTTGTCACGCTTGACCGCTTCCCGGTTTTCACGGATACGGTCACTCTCTGTAAACTTAAAGTTGTTGGCAACGAGCCGCTGTAAACCTTCAAAAGCCCAGAGAAAAACGCCCTCGGCTTCGGCTTTCATCTTTTCTGCAAGGTCAGGATCGTCAGCTCTGTCAGCAGGCTTTTCCTTGGTGGTCAGCACAAGCTGTCTGCGGTAAAATCCGTCACTGCGGTCATACAGGGCTTGCAGATCACCGTTGCTGAACGCAAGTAGCCGGGCAAACATCCAGCCCTGATAACTCTGCTTACCTTTGCGTTCCAAGTCCATCTTGCCCTGTGCTGTTACGATGGATTTTACATAGTTGGTCTGGCGCAGGGCTTCCATCCGCATATCATCATCCACGCACAGCAGGATGTGTTCCAGATCGGCACGGGCAAAGCGGTTTTCAGAAATCTTGCCTATGCTGCCGTCTTTCATATTCGTGCCAAAGATAGCAGAAAGCACAACTCCGATTTGGGATTTGCCCTCGCCGCCGTTCCCCTTAATGACTATCATACGCTGTCCCTTGTTGGATGGAATCAGGCAGTAGCCGATGAACTCTTGCAAGGTGGGGATATCCTCCGCATGGAGCAGCCCATCCAGAAAGTTCAGCCAGATCACAGGTGCGGGTGCATCGGGATTGTAAGCAACAGGCAGACGGCTCCGCACAATAGCCGGTCTGCCCTCGGTGAATGCGCCGTTCAACAGCAACGTACCGTTGGACACATGGATACGATCCTGCTCCGGTGGGAAGTCAGGCACTTGCGCTTCCAGTTTCAGCACTTCCAGAATGTTGGTGATCTTCCGGGGGATATTGTTCACGGCACAGAATTTCAGCTTGTCGTAAATCTCTCCACGCAGAGGGAGATCGTCAGTCACTCGACCATCAGGCGTGAAAAAAGCTCCGTTTGCAAAGATGATCCTGCGCTCTTGCAGAAATTCTTCACAAAACAGAGCTTCGTTGATGTTCTGCCCATCAAACCAGATCGGCAGATTCATATCCGGTGTTTTACCTTTCTTCCCCACGGGACACCCCCTCCTTTCGTTTCCGTGCCTCATAGTCCCCAAGGAAAGCAATCTTACCCTCCTTCATCAGCTCGTCCACCATGGCAACACGTTCTTCTAAATCACCGACTATCAAAATATCTGCCAGATATTCGATATAATCGAGCATCTGGCAGGCTTCCACAAAACGGTCATCCAGAGCATCGTCCGGTGTCTTGGGTGCATACCGCACTTTCCAATCTTCAAGAAGATGCAGATAGTCGGTCAATGCCCGGAAGCACAGCATTTCGTCCTCCCGGAACTGACGGATACAGGGATGCTTCGGCTTGGGCAAGGCGGTAGCAGTAGGCGGTTTCGGGTCAAGCCCAAAATCCGCAGCCAGCTTTTGCGCCGCTTCAAAGCTGCTCAGATTGAACAACCTTGCCACGAAGTCAATCACATCCCCCTTAGCTCCGCAGCCAAAGCAGAAGAAATATTCCTCGTTCAGCTTCAAGCTCGGATGCCTGTCGTTGTGGAACGGGCAGCAAGCCATGCCGTTGCGGCCTGCTTTCAGCCCGTAGTGTTCGGCAGCTTGCTTTACGCTGATTGCCGCCTTGATGGTTTCATAGATTGTCATAGAAAAACCTCCGTTCATAGTATTCAGAAAGCATGAAACACCCGCCGTGATTGGCAGGTGCTTTGCTCTTTCTACTATGGTTATGCCGGATTTTTCGAAAAACAGGCTAATCGGAGGACAACCTCATTTCAAAAAACAGGACAACTTTCCGGGGGATGTAGATTTCTTCACGTTTGCATGGTATAATGAAAGAAATAAAAAAACAGGACAGGAGGGCAAGCATGAATCAAGAAATGATGTCATTGGATTTTTGGCAGGATACGGTCATATATGAGGGCAAAGCATTTCCTATCGGCACTCTTGCCTGTGATGCGCTGAATGTTCCTGCGGATACCATTGCTAAAATGAACGAGCACTGCGAGAAAATCAATCTGCTGCTTGGTCTGCTGAACGCTGGACAGGATGCTTCCGCACTCTTTCCTATGGCAAGGGAAGCTGCTCTGACAATGTTGAGTATTCTCAGTAAAACGCCGCCGTTCTCCTATATGAACATATCACAGCATCGGGAACGAATAGAAAAGGTCTTTACTACCGACAATGCGCTGAAATATGTGGAGTTTGCTATAAAAGCCGCAACCAACTCCTTGCAGTTTGAAGAAGTTCTGAAATATGAGGATGCGATAATGCTCCAACGCTATACCGCTGTATTCGGTCATCTGGCATACTCCCTTGGGGAATACCAAACCGCAATGCTTGATTTTGCGGAAAAATCAGATGGCAACGAAGCAGACCGTACCGCAGAGGGCTTTGCAAAAATGTTCGGCAGCTATTTCCCGCCGAAGTTCTCTATTACAGATGGCAATGCCTGGATGTCTACCCTGAACAACTCCGTTCAGTATGTGTCTGTCATCCGTCCCGGCGAGGATGTGGCAAAGTTGGTCAAGCGGATGCACTATGTATCCTTTGTAGGGATGTTCCGGTCTGATCTCTTTGAGGGCTTGTGTGTCGGTCACGCTCCAAAGAAATGCCGGATCTGCGGCAAGTGGTTTCTGACCACCAACGCAAGGCACACCAAATATTGCGGCGGTTATGCGCCGGGGGACAAGCTGCACCGTACCTGTCGGCAGATCGGCAATCTGAAAGGGCGAGAACAGCGGGAGCTTGCGGACGATCATCCGCTGAAACAGATTTATGAGAAGCGGCTGAATACCATAAACCGCTATGTGAAGCGTGGCACACTGGACGCTGATCTTGCAGAAGTTATGAAAAAACTGGCAAAAGATAAGATGCTCCGGGCATTGAGCAATATTGCTTATGCTAAAGGCGATTATGAAAAAGAAATGGGACAGGCTGCTTTGCTAAATGAGAGTTTGAATTATAGGAACACTTAAACTCGGAGGGTTATACGAATGTTAGAATTAACGAAAGAACAAATGGATGCTATTCAAAAAGCTATTTCAAAGAAGGCTGAAGAAAGCGTACAGGAATTTGACAAAGAATTAGATGTTGTTGTGAGCAAGCTATCAACAGAAGGGTGGACTTTACCCGCAGAATTAAATATTTACGCAGTCAAAACAATAGCAAAAACGAACAAATTGGATGATATCAATGCATTTTTGAAATGGTTTTTTACAATAGAAGATTTTCAGAAAACCAAAGATATGGTGAACGGAATCAAAGCATCACCCATTAAAGAAGGACTGAAAAATCTCACAGACCAGTGCTGGCAAGCATTTCAAAATAAATTGTATGCTGTTTGCGCAACATCGCTTCTCTCGGTTATTGAGGGTATTCTGTCAGAATTTAGCGATGACAAACAAGATGTAAGGATGATGAAGGTTTGTCAAAAGAAGGTCGATACCTTCCCGTCAACAGGAAGTACAATTCAAAAACATATATGGCTTTCTTATAACAACTTCATCCGAAATCTGTATCAAAAAAGCGATTTCTCTGCCGATGAACCTGAAACGATAAATAGGCATTGGCTATTACATGGAAGATCGGATTTTGAAATTGACGAGATGGATTGTATCCGTCTCTTTAATGCGGTTCAAAGCCTGTGTATGATTGTAAAAGTAGAAGCAAAAGAAACACAATCTGAGAATTAATATCAGGCTACTATTCAGAAGGCATTTGTTAGAGGGGAGGTGCGCTATGCTGAATGATTTTACATGGAATATGACCGGATACATATCGAAATACCCTGTCAATCCGCACAGTGATGGTATCATTCCCTATGTGGCAGAGCGCATCTTCCAACTGGAACCGGAGCCGCCAGCAGTGGACAGTCTGAATGAATATATCCTGTCTGCATTGCAGGAAAAGAATTTGCTATATTTTTCGTTCTTCTTGCACCACTACGAGCCGCAGCTTAACAAGCGTATCAAAAGCTTTCTTGGTGTAGATGGCGGCGATCTGTATGACACAGACCGTTTTATAGATATAAAGCTCTCCTGCCGGGAACAAATGCTCCAAAAACTGATGGACTATGATCCTGCCAAGGGTGCGGAGTACGCTACATACATTTTTCCGTTCATACGGGATGCTATGCTCCGTTTCCGTATGGGCGAAGAAAAATGGTCGGTATCCTCTCTGACCAATTACAAAATGGTGCGGTCAATGGCATGGCTGTATCATAACACCAAGGATGCAGTCAGCGAATTTTCCAAAAAGTACAACTGCGACCTTGCTCTTGCAGAAGAATATCTGAAAGTTGTCCGTGGCATCCGCAATCAGCAGCCATTCTATGTGACGGACGAGGACGGCGAGGAAACAGGCGAGGATGTTGCCCTTGATGATACTTGGAACTATACCGACATCCTCTGGAACGGCATACAGGCAGAAAAGGTGCAGCGGGCATTTGAGAAGATGAACTTCCGGGAACAGACCTTACTTGAAAAACGGTTGGCAATCTGTATGACCTGCGGGCGAGTTGGCTCATGGAAGAACCGCCCCACTTTTGAAGAACTGGCGGTTATGTTTGAGGGCAGCACAGCCAGCGGTGCGGAGAGAGCCTACCGGAAAGCGGTGGACAAGCTGACGGAACTTCTGGTTGCCGAAGGTGCGCTCCATGCTGTCCGGCTGAAACAGAAATCCAAAACCAAGCGAAAAAAGAAAATCGCCACCGCAATCTACGAATACCAAGCAGACTGCGACGGCGAATGGGGTGAGATTTCATTTGACTTTGAGAACGGCACAGCGGAGATCATCCGTCTTGCCGACTGGGATACTATGAAAACAAACCGCTTTGCAAATAAAGCGATAGCCTATCTTCTGAACTGTGAGAATGAGAAGCTGCCAAAGGAAACAATGGTCGCATTTGAACTCTAAAAATAACCGCTGCAATTTCCGTAAAAATTGCAGCGGTTTCATTGGTTACGGTTTTCTCAACTTATTTTTAAGTATATTACGAGAATCAATAATCATCGTGTCCTGTTGATAATCACAGCTTCGGCAGGATCGAAGTAGTCTGCGGTATCGCCACTCAGTCCGCTGGCCTTCCAAGCCTGTTCAAATGTAATATTCTCAATGTTGCTCAAAATAACATAGGTTGTATCCTCAACGGCGTTATTCAACCGTCCGGTAACTTCCATCCTGTACTTGTAAGTATAGCAAGTCGCAGTTCCTTCCATTCCATTTATGGACGCAAAACTTGCACTGTAAGTGCCAGCATCCCACAGTTCATCCCTAAAGATATGTCCATACGTTTCAGCTTCGACTTCATAGACGTGGCCACCAATTTCTACTGTAATATTGTTAGATCCTTCATTGTTTATGAAAATGCACCAATACGGTGCATCCTCAGTCAGTACCATCTTATGTTGCAAAGATGTGTTTCCATCAAAATTGAGTTCAAATCCGTTTAGTCTACCCTTTTCTGCTGCAACTTTGATGCTATAAACATCCGCAATTCGTGCAGGATAAGTTTCAAGGATTTCACCGGAGTATTCAATTTCGATCACATCTCCGACTTCTGGTTCAGGTGACGGATGAGCATTTCTAATTGGCACTTCAATTCGGTCTGTGCTACTCAGTTCCCAACTGCCCTCAACAGGTTTCACAAGATAATAGCCATCATAGATTTCCAGAATTTCAGCTTGGAACACCTGATGTGTTTCGTTGGAAAAGCCTTCAATCTGAATACAATTATTCTTGAAAACCAATCGGCCAGTTTCTACCAGTTCATTAGAATTATACTTTGTTTTATCTACATACAGACGACCATCTTGCTCATCCTGTCTAAGAGTGAAATCGAAATTTCCTCGATCAGATAGCTCGTAGCTTGCTCCGTTTACATAGTCGCAGACGACAATGCGACTGTCGATAATACCGGAACCCCAAGTATATGTAGCACAGATTTCCGGAAAACCATCACCGGTTAAATCTGTAAAATAAGCGTTCCAAATTGGCATACCGGCAATCAAAATTGTTTGACTGGTAAGTTCCGAAGTGTCAAAGGGTTTTGACGCAATTATTTGTGTCTGGTTGTAGCTGAAAGTAACATCTGGATATATCGGAAGCTTTATAGTTGATTCATCATCCATAGCAGAGGGGTTCTCTGTGTAGTCAAACCACTCTATGACGGAATTTATCTCATCTGAAATGCGTACCTCTACACCTTCTACTTCAACATAAACAATTATGTCTTCATCGGTAGGGTTTTGAACATTCACACCTACTTTGAACCAGGCACCTTTTTCAACATCCATTTCAACTGGCATACCTGGGGTAAGATATGTTGGTTCGTATGCATTCTCTTCTTTTACTTGAATTGGTTTCAATACAACCTCGGTATCCCCTAATCCCTCACCAGATGAAATTGTAATCTTATTGCCAAGCGGGGATATTTCTTCATCAGAATAAGCAAAATCCTCTTGATACACAATTTCTTCTGTGCTGCCTGCCGGAACAACAATCCGTATCGTAAAGCTGTCTTGTTTGGGATTGGTCAAGAAGCACGCCGCAACAACTACACAAGACATGACCGCTAAAACAACAATCCAGAACGCAGGCTTCTTATAGTTCATCACAGACTTCACACGCTCCTTAACACCGACCTCACCAAAAGCGAGAGGGCAAGCGGCAATCATACGGCGATTTACGCTGCAGGCCACAAGTGCCTGAGTGTAATCGGCTCTCTGTTCGTTGCCAAGTTTCTTGATTACCTTTTCATCACAGGCAAGCTCAATGTCACGGCACAACAGAACATAAGCCAGCCACATGAGAGGATTGAACCAATGGATCGTCAGCAGGAGAAAACCAAGGGGCTTCCACAAATGGTCTTTACGGCGAATGTGTGCCTGCTCATGGGCAACAACGTGTTCCAGATTTTGACCGTTCATGTTGAACGGGAGATAGATTCTCGGTTTGATGATACCAAGCACAAACGGAGAGTTTACATTCTCGCTCTGGAAAATGTTGTCCTTGTAGCGAACGGCAGTATCAACTTTGCGGCTCAGACGCCAATAGCTAATAGCTGTATATAGCGCAAGTGCAATCATGCCGAAAATCCAGATGTATTCATAGATACCGATGGTGATTTGCAGAGGATTTACGCTGGCACCAGCCATTGGAGTATTGGACTGACTGATGATAGGATTAACTGCGTTGTTTATTGCATTTATCCCGCTATTGATGGTAGGGGTGGTATCCATGCCTATGTTCAACGGAATGGTTTCAGCGCTTGGAATCAGGCTCAATACGCTCTCGAAAGAAAACGGGCAGATCAATCTGACTGCAACGATACCCCAAAGCAGAACATTGACCCATTTGGGAGCTTTCTTCAAAACAAGTCTGAGAATCAGCACAGCCAGGACAAGCCAGCTTGCCGATATGCTCATATTGATGATTTTCAAAAAGAGTTCGTTCATTGCGAACCTCCTTTCCTGATACGGTCAATCATACGCTGTACCTCATCAAGATCACCTTCGGACATATCCTGATGCTTTGTAAAAGCAGCGATAAAGGCAGGCAGAGAACCTTCAAATTTCTTCTCAACCAATTCGTCAATCTCACACGCCTGCGCTTCATCTTTAGAAACAAGAGAAGTGATGGTGCCGTTGTCGTTCGTCAGTACACCACGATCTCTAAGACGCTTGATGACGGTATAGGTGGTAGTTCTTTTCCAGCCAAGCTGCTCTTGGCACAGCTTTACAAGCCGGACAGCAGTAACCGGCTCATGCTCCCACATAATCAAACAAAAACGATATTCACTTTCGTGAATCTTCGGAAAATCCATATTCACGCCCTCCTTGTCTACGCTATTAGACTTCAAATATAGTCTACCACATTAGACAATCAAAATCAATAGAGTTCACAGAAAAGATACAAAAAATTGCCCGAAGGATTTCTCCCACGGGCAATGAGGTGTTCAACTGTCTAAAGGTTTATACTCTGTGACGGTTTTCAAATAGGCTTCCGGATTACCATTCAGAATAAGGTCAGCATATTCCAGCGGCGCATTGTAGATCAGATAGTCAAGCTCTGACCGCTGATACATATTGTCGGCGACCTCATTCTCTACCGCAATCGTATCAATGGCAATCATGCTGCCATCAAAAAATTTTAGTTCCACACAGGCATTGTCCATATTAAACTCACAAGAAATCAATCTATCCATAAGAAACCTCCATTTTTCGGGATGTTAGATCATCCCAAAATATTTGAATGCTTCTCGGATTGCTTTCTCTTTTTCCGGCGGACACTGGGGCTGTCTGGAATCCTCGGATTTCGGCAGATTGTAGTTTTTGCCTACCTCAATCCCACATTTCCGTTTAATTTGTGAGATATAGAGGTTGGACACCTTTAACCCGGTATGCTCCAAAACATACTCCTTGATCTGCGGATAGGTAGCTCCATCTTGGAACTCCGACATATCCATATCTTCCAAAGAGAACTCAACCCGAATCTTTTTCGAGTCGACCTCACCCTTGGAAAGCAAGACAACAGTCTCCACATGTGCCGTATGTGGAAACTGATCCACTACCTGCACCTTGTTTAACTCATATCCATTCTCACATAAGATCTTCAAATCTCTTGCTAATGTAGCAGGATCACAACTTACATAGACAATTCTCTTTGGTGCCATTGTAATCATTGTATTTAATAAAGTTTCATCACACCCTTTTCTCGGTGGATCCACAACAATGACATCGGCATAAACTTTATTTTTCTCATATTGCTCTGGCAACACATCTTCTGCTTTTCCAACAAAAAATTCTACATTTTCCATACCATTTAATTTTGCATTTTTTCTTGCATCCTCAATGGCTTCTGGAATGATTTCCACTCCATACACTTTTTTTGCCTTCTGTGCTAAGAAAAGAGAGATCGTTCCAATTCCACAATACAGATCCCAAACCGTTTCTTCTCCTTTTAAATCCGCATATTCTAACGCTTTTCCATAGAGCACTTTTGTCTGAACTGGATTGACTTGATAAAAAGACAATGGAGAGATTTGATATTTTACATCTCCAATATAATCCGTAATCGTATCTTTTCCCCAGAGAGTAATGACTTCTTTTCCTAAAATTTTATTGGTTTTCTCGGTATTAACATTAATGCTAATACTTGTCATTCCTTCTATCTCAACTAATTTTTCAATGAGCTTGTCCGCATTTTTTAGCTTTTTGCCATTTAAAATAAGACAGACCATAATCTCTCCTGTTACAAATCCAACTCTTGTAAGCACATGGCGTACAAGCCCTGTATGACTTTCTTCTTGATAAGGAGGAATCTGATTTTCTTCTAAAAACTGTTTTACAATTTCTAAAATCTTTTCATTCACTTGTGCTTGAATATAACAATGGGTATTGTCAATAATCGCATGGGTTCTTCCTGCATAAAATCCTGTAATAACGGCACCATCTTTTCCTAATCCAACTGGAAACTGGGCTTTATTTCGGTAATACCAAGGCTCTTCCATTCCAAGAATTGGAGCCATCTTTTCTTCTATCTTTTCTAAATGTCCAATTCGTTCTAAGCAATTTTTCACTTTCTTTTGTTTATAATCCAACTGTTTTTCATAAGATAAATGCTGAATACTACAGCCACCACACTGACGAGCTACTGGACATTTTGGAGCTACGCGATCGTTTGAAGGAGTTAAAACTTTCTCAACTCTTGCATATCCATAGTTTTTCTTTACTTTTATCAATTTTGCCTCAATTACATCTCCAATGGTAGCATCTTTTATAAAAAGTGGAAATCCATCTACTTTTCCAATTCCCTCTCCCTCACTTCCAATATCTTCGATGGTAACTGTCACAATATCATTCTTCTTTAATTCCATTCTAACTCTCCTATTTTCTTCTTAACTCATTGAACGTTCCACTTAAAGAGCCACTCTTAAGGTGGGAGGTTCTTTTTATATCGACTTATCTATCTTATTTTATTTCATCTATTTTCCTAGATCGAGTCTTTCTCTTACTTCTCTCTTTCCGTATAGAATAGGATACCTCGATCATCATAGAGAAAAAACACCTTATCATTTTTATTATCCACAACAAATACACTTTCCGCAAGAGACAATTTTCCTCCAATATCCGATAAAATAATTTCCCTTGCTAACTTCTCCATATCGATTTCATCTGTTTTCCAAACATACCGCCGTCCTACTAGATTTTCCTCTTCGAAATCTTCTACCACAAAAGAGTACATGGAATATCCCAACTTTTTAATACAGCTTTCTAAAAAGGAGTGTTCCTTTCCTTTATGATCCTCATAACCTTTCTCATAGACTAAACTTAGGTCGTTTGAAAATCCACAGCTTTCCCATAGTTTTTTACATTTATCCACACTTTTCTTAACATATTCTTCCCGATAGTGGAATTTTCTCTTCCCTATAATAACATACACAATCCTCTTTGACACTAGCTTATTTCCAATCTCCCTATGAGAGTATAAATGCTCCCACATGGCTCGTTGTTTTCGCATAAATACAAAAAATGCCCGTATCCCTTAGCAAATAAGGGAATACGGACATTTAAAAAACGATAGAAACGGTGAGAAATACGCTTTGAGAATTTTTTCGTTCTTATACTTCTTCCACAAAAGCAGGTGGTGCTGGTGGTTTCCCCATCTTTCTTTCAATTACCGTAGTTAAGATGAAAGAAATACAACCTAAAACCGCTCCAAACACGATAGCTAATATACCAAATGGTTCTCCAAGCACCTGCCACACAACGGCCGCTACCGAACCTACTATAACACTTACAATTCCTGAATTTTTTGTAGCATTCGGCATGGCAAGCCCAAGCCCATATGCCGCAAACGGTCCAGCGGAACGCATAGCAAACGCAAATAGGTTTAAAGTCACAATACTAATATTCATCATAGCAATAAGCATCGCACAAATTCCAATCATAATATTGCAAGTACGAGTCATAATTAATGTTTGTCGGTCGGTAAGATTTGGATTCTTATACTTTTGATAAATATCTTTCACAAAAATTGTGGAAGAACAAAGCAGATTCGAATCACTACTGGACATGGTTGCTGCTACAATGGCGGCAGCAATTAACCCTGTAATCACTGGTGGCGCATAACTTTTTGTAGCAAACATCAGCGCACTGGTTCCTGCCCCTCCATCTAAATTTGGATTTTCTGCTAAAGCTACAAGCCCAATCACAGCTGGAATAAACGCCATAAGTGCCATCATCAGTGCAGAAAGCCATGCTGCCTTTCGAGCAGTTGCTTCATCTTCAGAAGAAGCAAAACGGCTTACAATTTCTGGTCCAGATAAAAATGTACAAAAATAATTTAAAATCAAACTAATAATGGTAAACCAACCTACTTTTGTAGCATCTAATTCACCTGCTGGAAGAGCACTTGTAACCGCTTCCCAACCTCCTGCTCCTTTTACAATAAAAGGAAGAGAAATTAAAAGCCCTCCAAAAATAATAATCCACTGGAATAAATCCGCAATGGAATCGGCAATTAACCCTCCCATACTCGTATAAAATAATACGAGCGCAGTGGCTAATACAATACAGAGCTTAAGATTTAACCCTGTTAACGCGCTGACAACGGAACCAGCTGCCAATATTTGAGATGCTGTTAAGCAAAACAACGATAAAATGTTTAACACAGCGGATATTGTTCCAACTTCATTTCCAAACCGACGGCTAATGACTTCTGGTATTGTATAAGCCATTGCCTTTCGAATCTTTGGTGCAAAATAGGCTAACGGTATCATAGCAACCGAAGCGGCTAACACATACCATCCTGCGGATAGCCCCCAACCATTAAAAGCTTTTGCTGCAACTCCTGTTGTACTTCCGCCCCCCACATTATTAGCAGAAAGAGAAGCCGCTACAAAAAGAAGTCCCATACGCCTTCCACCAATTAGATAGTCATTACTATCTTTGATGAGAAACTTATTTGATAGAAAACCAATCAAAAGCATCCCTACTAAATATACAAGAAGAAGAATAATAGGTAATAGTTCAAACTTCATTTGAACAGTTTCCATATCGAAACACCTCCTCCTCTAAATATAAATTTTTTATAAATTTTGTAAAATTATTATATCAAATCCATTATTAAATTACAATAGTTATTTTATGTCCTATTTTTAAATCTAATTGTATTAATATAGTATATTTTCTGATAAATTTTTCTTAAGTTCAACACATCGTTTCGGCGTAGTGCTTTTTTATTTTATAGAAAAACACTACTTTCACAAATTAATACGACAAGGTATTTCCTATGAAAAAAAATCAAGTGAAAATACTTGATTTCCACTTGATTTTTCACTACTTTATTCTAGTTTTCTTACTTTATATTCGGTTTTGAAGTTGCTCTTACGTTGGACTCAAAGAAACGATTATATCCTAACCATTCTCCTCGATCCGCTTTTTCCTTCTCACGTTCTAATTCTTCTAAAAATGTCTCAATTTTCGCATCGGTATTATCGGCATAAGTAAGAGCCAATGCTTCAATTAACGCTGGTTTTTTTGGAGAACCATATTCAAGTTCCCCATGATGCGCTAAAATACAATGAAGCAATTCTCGCTCTAACTGCACTGGGAAATTTGGAATTGTTCGGATTTTCTCTTCTAACTTCATTGTTCCAATAACGATATGCCCAATGAGTTGTCCTTCATCCGTATAGTCGTTTTCTGGTAATGGAGACAATTCTACTAATTTACCAATATCATGGAATAACGCCGCTGTCACTAATAAATCACGATTTAAGATCGGATATTGGGTTGCATAAAACTCACAAAGATTTGCAACACCTCTTGTATGCTCTAAAAGTCCTCCAACGTATCCATGATGAACTGTCTTTGCAGCCGAATGTTTTTTAAAAGCATTTTTAAACTCCACATCTTTTACGAAAAAGCTTTCTAACAACGCTTTCAAATAAATATCTTTTGTTCGTTTAATCATTTCCAATACATCATCATACATCTTATCAATATCTTTTGATGATGTCTTTACATAGTCACTTGGAAAATATTCTCCCTCTTGTGCTTTTCTAATCCGTTCGATATTCAATTGATTGGAACCTTGAAAGCTTGTTACACGTCCAGTTACAAAAATATAATCCATGGATTCAAAGTTTTCAATTCCTCTTGAATTTAAATCCCATACCTTTCCATCAAGCACACCAGTTTTGTCTTGCAAAATAAGGGAGTAATAGCTTTTCCCTGCTTTTGTTTTGGAGGTCTGTTTCGTTTTACAAAGGTAAATCTCTGACACCATTTCCCCTTCGCGTAACTCATTAATATATCTCATTTTTTTCCTCTTACTTTCTTAAATCATTATAACTTTGTAATAATGGATTGATCTCTTCTTGATCCATACGATTTAAAAGTTCTGTTCGTTCATTTCGATATTGAATTGGCTTAATACGATTTCTCTTAAATGCCGTATCCATATCCACTTCATATAGATCCAGTCGATCTTTTATTTTCTCAAAGAAACGTTTCCCTTTTTCATTATTGAGCATAATAAAACTCATACCCTTATTGTCATCTTTTTCCCCTAGCCATTCTTTCACACTTAAAAAATCTCCAACCGTAATATCCCCTGCTCGGTAGTCTTTTACGAACTGACAGTTAGTACAACTTGGACGTGCCAAATAAGAATTATTATAAGCGCGTATATAGTTATTCCTTCTTCCAATGAAAACACGTTCTTGTCCGTCATCGGTCTGAACACACACTTTATAATCCATGAATCCCCAACCATCTCGTTTATCTTTGCAAACAAAGTTTACAACCGGAGATTTTAAAGCCGTACTTAAATGCTTCATATATTTATCAAACACTTTTGGAGAGGCTGCGGAATGACAGACTATTTCTTGAATAATTAAATTCTCATAATCTTCTCCTAGGTAGGATCGAAGTCCTGCACATTCACATGGAAGTCCACTATATAATACTTTCTTTCCACTTGTTACAAGGCGCTTCACTTGTGGGAAAATTCCCTCCATATCGCTTTTTGCATACTTGGCTCCATAGAACTTTTCTGCTTCTTCCATTGTATCAGCAATATCAGAAATTACACGCATTTTTTTATCGTATCGTACTCCAACAACGGCTCCATTTTCCTTCTCGATCATCTCTTTACAAAGTTCTGGAAAAATTCCGCCAGAAGTACTCTTCATTCTGACATCCATATTTTTATTTTTTCCTGCATAAATAACTGGATAGGATTCTTCTTTGATTTGATTGTTATCTTTTAAGCGAATACAAACCGCTTCACATTTTCCACAATTGGTACATTTTCTGCTGTCAACACGAGGATAACGGAAGCCTTCTTTATCCACTACCATCTCAATACAATGCTCAGGACAAATTTCTTGGCAGGCATAACACCCATAGCACTCTCCTCGTTTAATTGGCACTGGGCACTCAACCATCACTTCATTTTTCGTAATTCCAAGTGTTTCTTCTAAATCTTTTAATGACTGCACACGAAGTGCCACCATTCTGCGATTTAATACCCCTTTTTTCTCATGAACCGAAAATTTCTTTTCCACAGGCTCTCCTGTCCAATCCTCTTGGATATGGTAAGAGAACTTCATATCTTTTATAAAATTTCTGACTCTCTTTTTCTCTTTATCCGTCTCTAAATACACAAATGGCTTTTCATAAAGAGTTGCCACGAGAACCCCTATCATAGAATCCGTTATGATTCGCTCTGCCTGTGAGGCAACGGCTAAATAATAAGTGACATCATTTCTTTCTTTTCCAATCACTTTTAATTGCAAATCGTGTTTTTTCGCACTCTTATTAGCAAAACTCTCCACATCGTTATCACTTCTTTGTACATCCACAAATAAGTAAGGTTGTTCTTTTGGTATTTTATCTTTAATCTCTTCGATATCGCTTTGCTTAATCCATAAAAGAGGATCGTTTACAATCGGAACTTCTTTTCCAAATGTATTGGCTCCTTCTCTTTGTACCGTTAGCACCTCAAATCCACTAAAATCTTCTTTTGCTTGCTCTCCATTTAGATTCCAGCCATAGGCGATTTTTTTTGCATTTTTCTCTGCAAATTTTAAAAGATATGCCTCATTTTCCATTCCATATGCATTATATTCACGATCGAGAACAGAAATGTATGCATCCATCCCAAAGTGCTCGTCCATCAATTCCTTTATCGTTTCATCATTTCCCAATAGATTCACATGAGTGTTAATAAAAGAAGATGGTTGCTGAATTTTATGTGTTACTTCTGATTTTTTTCGAAAAATTCCTTTCTTTTCCACTGTTTCATCAGCATTACTTCCGTTCCATGGATGATAATGGATCATATATGGTGCCGTACCATACGCGTCTAGAGTTTTATGAATTGCCCATGTTTGCAGATCTGATTCTAAAGTTCTGTCCGCATGGTTCGTTATAATTCCGATCTTCATCCTTTTTCCTCCTGTTCTTTATTAAACTTCATATTATCACAGATCAAATAAGGATTCAACCTTATACATTCAAGACTCGCTCGCGAGTCTTGGCGCGGGATTCGGGTCAGCTTTAGCTAACATAATACAGCTCCGAATCCCTGCTCATCCTCGCGGAGCGTATATCAGATTGGGGATTGACACCCGCCTCTGATACTGATTTGCTGTTCGCCACCTATAGAGGCGGGAGTCATCCCACATCTGATATATGGCTATTTTTCCTCTTTTCCTCTCCCATACTGCCATTCGCTTGTTAGGTTATTTTCCTCTATCCTCTTGCATAAAGTGAATTTGCCACTTATAATTACATGGAACGATACAAAATATCAAATAATAATGATAGAGAACGTGAACAATCCTCAAATATCAAATGTAGAAAAACTTCCTTTTTCTATTCGATACTTGACTCATTACTTTCACGCAAATAAAACAGACAAGGGTGTATAAAATGAACGAAAAAGCATTACGAATTTTAGAATATAATAAAATTATCGATCGTCTTGTGGAATGTGCTGGTTCTTCTATGGGAAAACAACTTTGTAAGACTTTAATGCCTTCCACCGATCGGATGGAAATTACAACAAAACAACAAGAAACAGCAGATGCTTTAAGTCGCCTTTATAAGCATGGTAGCCTTTCTTTTTCTGGCCTTGTTGATATTACTCCATCTTTAAAACGACTCATCGTAGGCGCATCTTTAGGTGCAGGAGAACTTCTTGAAATCGCCAAACTACTTTCTATTGCACAAACAGCAAAACAATATTCTCATACTTCTGATGATATGAATGACAACGATAGCTTGACTTTTCTATTCGAAGACTTAGCTCCACTTACTCCATTGATGTTAGAAATCAAACGCTGTATCCTCGCTGAAGATGAAATCAGTGACGATGCTTCCCCAACACTTCGTGACATTCGCCGTCAGATAAAACAGACAAACATCAGGCTTCACAATCAACTAACATCCATTGTAAGCTCCAATAACAATAAAAATATGTTACAGGATAACATTATTACAATGAGAAATGGTCGTTACTGTATTCCTGTAAAACAAGAATATCGCGGAAGTTTCCCAGGAATGATTCACGATCAATCCCAAACAGGTTCTACCTTATTCGTAGAGCCAATGGCTGTTGTGAACTTAAATAACGAATTAAAAGAATTGGCAGGAAAAGAGCAGACAGAAATCGAACGCATTTTAGCTGGTCTTAGCGAACAAGTAGCTTTTGAACGAGAAGAAATCGAAAATAACCTTCGCCTTTTAACACAACTTGATTTTATTTTTGCAAGAGCAAAACTGGCGAAATCTTATAACGGAACAGAACCAGTCTTTAATGATGAAAAGAGAATCAACATTAAACAAGGTCGCCATCCTCTCCTTGATAGCCATAAAGTCGTACCGATCAATCTCTATCTTGGAAAAGATTTCTCCATGCTTATCGTAACCGGACCAAATACGGGTGGTAAAACCGTATCTTTAAAAACAGTAGGGCTTTTTACTTTAATGGGGCAAGCAGGGCTTCATATTCCTGCTCTTAGCAATTCGGAATTAGCTGTTTTTGATCAAGTGTATGCGGATATTGGAGATGAGCAAAGTATTGAACAAAATTTAAGTACCTTCTCTTCTCATATGACAAATATTATTTCTATCTTAAATGATACAACAGAAAACTCTCTCGTATTATTAGATGAGCTTTGTGGTGGTACGGATCCAATGGAAGGTGCTGCTCTTGCCATCGCTATTTTAAGCCAATTGCACGGAAAACAAGTGACAACAATGGCAACCACTCACTACAGTGAATTAAAATCCTTTGCCCTTTCCACAGCTGGTATCGAAAATGCTTGTTGTGAATTTGATCTTGCCACATTAAGTCCAACGTATCGCTTATTAATCGGCGTACCAGGAAAAAGTAATGCTTTTGCCATTAGCCAAAAATTAGGACTTGATCCATTTGTAATTGAAGATGCAAAATCACAAATTGATGCATCTGCCCGCGATTTTGAAACGATGATCGCTGAGTTAGAAACAAGAAAAATTGCGGTTGAAAAAGAGCAAGAAGAAATTTATAAAAAGACTGCAGAAGTGGAAGAACTTCGTCGTTCTTTACAGCAAAAAGATGCTGAAATCAAACAAAAACGTCAAGAAATTTTAACAAATGCCCGTCAACAAGCACGAGATATTTTAACCGATGCGAAAGAAACTGCCGATGAAGCGATCCGAAAATATAACGGTTGGAGCAAACATACTTCTCAAAATAATACAAAGAAAATGGAAGCAGAACGAAGCAAGCTCCGTGGCAAAATGGGCGAATTAGACAAACAATTAGCTTATAAATCTCAAGCAAAAACGAAGAAACGCCATAAGGCAGAAGATTTCAAAATCGGTGATAGCGTCTTTGTTACAACCTTAAACTTAAAAGGAACTGTCACTTCTCTTCCAAATGCCAAAGGTGATCTCTATGTTCAAATGGGAATTTTAAAATCCGTTGTCAACATTAAAAACTTAGAGATTTTAGAAGAAGAAAAACCAAAACAAAAACAACAGCAATCCTCTGGTTATAAAGCCAACTTTATGAAATCAGCAACGATTTCACCAGAAATCAACTTACTTGGAAAAACAGTGGATGAAGCTATCAACGAATTGGATAAATATTTAGATGACGCTTATTTATCCAAATTAACACAAGTAACGATTATCCATGGAAAAGGAACCGGCGCTTTACGAAGTGCTGTACAAGCTTATTTAAGAAAACAAAAGCATATTAAATCATTCCGAAGCGGAGTCTATGGAGAAGGTGAAGCTGGTGTTACTATCGTAGAATTTTAATATCCTAGTCGCATTATGACTGTCCTGTTATAATGCGACTATTTTTGTCTCCTTCGCTCTCTCTTGTACTTCTTAAACGATAATGATAAAATGAACCTATAAAAACTTTGAAATATTCGTATCACCTTCAAAAATATAGCATTATAAACATCATATTATTTATATCGTATTATTTATATAGAAAGGATTTACTATGGTTACAAAACAAAAAATTATGATCGTCGATGATGATAGCAATATTGCAGAACTCATCTCCCTTTATTTAATCAAAGAATGTTTTGATACATTAATCGTCTCCGATGGGGAGGAGGCACTCTCAAAGCTTACCGTCTATGAACCAGATTTAATTTTATTAGATATTATGCTCCCTGGTATCGATGGATATGAAGTATGCACTGAAATTCGTAAAACCAATCAAGTTCCTATTATTATGCTTTCTGCCAAAACAGAAGTGTTTGATAAAGTGTTGGGATTAAAAATTGGGGCAGATGACTATATGATTAAACCATTTGATTCCAAAGAATTGGTTGCTCGTGTCAAGGCGGTATTGCGTCGCTATCATCCAACCCCAGTACAAGTTCCTACAAAACCGTTAACTCCATCACAGACAGGCTCTTATGTGGAGTATGAAGATCTCGTTATTAACATTACTAATTACTCTGTTACTTATAAAGGAAATAACATAGAAATGCCTCCAAAAGAATTGGAACTCTTCTATTTCTTAGCCTCCCAGCCAAACCAAGTATTTACAAGAGAACAGCTTCTCGATCGCTTATGGGGCTATGAATATATTGGAGATACAAGAACCGTCGATGTCCATGTAAAACGTCTTCGCGAAAAACTTGGTACTCATCCTGCTTGGTCCATCGCCACCGTTTGGGGAATTGGTTATAAATTCGAGGTAAAATAGTATGAAACGAAAAATTCTCCCTAAATTTTTCTTGTTCTATATGAGTATTATTTGTTTGAGTATTCTACTTGTCCTCTCCTTTGCGAACCAATCTTTCCGCTCTGTTTTAATTACCGAAAAACAAAGTTCTATGCAAAAAGAGGCCAAGTTAATTTCTAGGCAATACGCAAGAGACTATTTCTCTGGAGATGTTTCCACCCAAAGACTCTCTCAATATTTTAGCGAACTGGACAGCCTCCTGAATTCAGAAGTATGGCTCTGTGATAAAGACGGTACGATCGTCACAACTTCTTCGGAAGAAGAAGAGCAGTTTTTAAATAAAAAGTTGACTACTATTATGCCTAGCATTGATCTTGAACGAACTTTTCGGACCACAGGAACATTTGGCCACTCCTTTGAAGAAGAAATGATTAGCACAGGACGGCCTATTAGCTTATCTGGAGAGTTAGTTGGATATATCGTATTACACTCTCCTATCTCCACTCTCTCCACAACACAGGCTGGTATTACAAAGGCAACTTACTTAGCTCTTGGAATTTTAGTGATTGTTCTCATTATTTTACTTTCCTATTTTTCCCGTAAGATTTTAGTTCCTATTGGAGAGATCAACCAAGCGGCACGCCAGTACGCCAAAGGAAACTTTGATACTCTCATTCCGATTGAACGAAATGACGAAATCGGTGAACTTGTTTCTTCCCTAAACTTCATGGCAGCCGAGCTTAGCAAAACAGAACAATATCGAAAAGACTTCATATCAAACGTGTCCCACGACTTTCGCTCTCCTTTAACTTCCATTAAAGGATATTTGGAGGCAATGCTCGATGGAACGATTCCACCAGAACTTTATGAAAAATATTTAGGTGTACTTCTGGATGAGACGAAGAGACTTACAAAGCTAACAGAAGGGCTGATTGCTTTAAAAACATTAAATGGATACGGACCTCTTTTAAATCTCTCTAATTTTGATATTGTTCAAACCGTTCATTCCACTATAAATACATTTGAAGGACAATGTAATTCTAAAAATATTACAATTACTATGTCCTCCTCTTCTCCTTCTTGTATTATAAGAGCGGATAAAACAAAGATTGAGCAAGTAATTTATAATTTGACCGACAATGCCATTAAATTCAGCAAAGCAGGTGGCGATATTAAAATTACGATTACGGAGTTAGCCCATAATAAAGTATCCATATCGATCAAGGACAAAGGAATCGGTATTCCTCGTTCCGAACAAACCCACATATGGGAACGCTTTTATAAAGTGGATAACTCCCGTGGAAAAGACAAAAAAAGTCACGGGATCGGTCTTGCGATTACAAAAGAGATCATTCATGCTCATAATGAACAGATCAATTTAATTAGCACAGAAAATGTTGGAAGTGAATTCGTATTCACTCTTTCAAAACCAACAGCGAAACACTAAACGAGGCGAAACACAGTTTACAAGTTTTTCACTCTCATAGATAACAAAAAGGCATAGTGCGAATAGAAATCATCTTATTCTTACTATGCCTTTCCTTTTTTATATCATCTTTTTCTCTCTTTTTTGCTTATACTTTTCCCTTATGCTTCCTTTTTCTCTCTTACTACTTGTAACAGTATAATTAATCCGACTCCAATCAAACAAGCAATAAAATGAAAACTTTCAAAATTCATTGCTGGCTGTGAAACTTCTAACGTAGTTGGTCCCATAACAATAGCATAGAGAGAACCGATCATCATGCCAAGAATCGCATACACCATCTGGGAACGAAACTTATCTAAACACACTTTAATTCCCTTTACAACCGTTAACGCTCCTGTCACAATACCGATCCCAAATACAATAATCGCTGGTAAATAAGTAAAGTTAAAATGTAGCAATTCTTTAATAGCATGAATGACAGGAACATAGAGTCCAAAAATTAAAAGTAGAGTCGAACCTGAAATGCCTGGTAAAAACATAGCAGAGATCGCAATCATCCCAACGACAAACAAATAAATTCCGCTTCCGATTGTCAAGTGACTTAAATCTGAGGCAACCGTTTGATTACTAGAATTAAAATAAGTAATCAATGCAACAACTGCTGCTCCAATCACTAAGAAAATAATATTCTTATAATGTCCTACGATACATTCTTTTTCCTCCTGTATAATAACAGGAATGGCACATACAATAAATCCGATAAATAAAGAACTGATAACATAAATATGGGATTCAAATACTGCCGAAAGAACGAGAACTGCCGAAATCATGCCTATAATCCAGCCAATTCCTAATTTCACTAAATAGAAAAATGCTCGTTTTTTCTCCTCCATTCCCCGAAATGCTAAGTCATGGATAGAACCAATAAATTGATCATAAAATCCCATAATGAAAGCAATTGTTCCTCCTGATACCCCTGGAACACTATCGGCTAACGCCATACAAAATCCATTGATAATTGATCGTATCATGTTACGCCTCCTAAGTCATATTCTTTCTTTTTATCACTAAGTTCTCAAATCCATTTTATATCATTTTTTTATTTTGTATAGGATATCTTGTTTTAATTTACAAAAATTTTACAAAAAGATAGAAAAAAGGCATGACCTCTTTTCCATGAGATCACGCCTTTTTCTTACCATTCATAATGATGAAGTTGTCCTTCTAATTGAAGATGATCAAATCCTTGTTGACGCATCGCTTCATAGGCAACAATAGCAACGGAATTTGATAAGTTTAACGAACGAATATGTGGAATCATAGGAATTCTCACACAGTCTTCTTTATGTTCTAATAAAATTTCTTCTGGAATTCCAGCACTTTCTTTTCCAAACATAATATAACAACCATCTTCATAGTTCACATCAACATAAGTCTGTTTTGACTTTGTCGTTGCCATATAAATATGGGCATTTGGATTTTTTTCTAAAAATTCTTCGAAATTAACATAAGTTCTTACATCTAATTTCTCCCAATAATCAAGTCCTGCTCGTTTTACGGACTTATCATCAATTTTAAATCCCAGTGGTTCAATTAAATGTAATACCGCACCAAGCGCCACACAAGTTCTTCCGATATTTCCTGTGTTTGCTGGCATTTCTGGTTCATGTAATACAATATGGATCATTTTCTTCTTCCTTTTTATTTCTTCTTATTCTCTTCTCTTAATGTTGTGATAAAATGCTCTACTCGCTCCAATGCTCGTTTTAATTCCTCAATGGAGTAAGCATAAGAAATACGAATAAATCCTTCTCCACATGCACCAAAAGCAGATCCTGGAACAACAGCTACTTTTTCTTGCTCCAATAATTTCGTTGCAAACTCTTCGGAAGTCATTCCAAATTCTTTAATACAAGGGAAAATATAAAAAGCACCATATGGTTCAAAACACTGTAGCTTCATTCTTTTCATAGCATTCATCAAATAATTTCTTCTCAAATTATAAGACTTTCTCATTTCTTCTACATCGTTATCCCCATTTCTCAATGCGCTTATTGCTGCATACTGGCTTGTTGTTGGAGCTGCCATAATACAAAATTGATGAATTTTTGTCATCTGTTCTAAAATAACTTTTGGTCCCATGGCATATCCAAGTCTCCAACCGGTCATAGCAAATGCTTTAGAAAAACCATTGATTACAATCGTTCGTTCTTTCATTCCTGGGAAAGATGCAATGCTTGTATGCTCCATACCATAAGTGAGAGCTGCATAGATCTCATCAGAAATGACAAAAAGATCCTTTTCTACCACAACTTCTGCGATGGCTTTTAAATCTTCCTTTGTCATAATGGCCCCAGTTGGGTTATTTGGATAAGATAAAATAAGAACTTTTGTCTTATCGGTAATCGCATTTAAAAGCTGTTCTTTTTGAAGACGAAACTCATATTTTTCTTCTAATTCTACAGAAACTGGCACTCCATTTGCTAACTTAATACAAGGAAGATAAGATACATAGCAAGGTTCTGGCATAATAACCTCATCCCCTGGATTTAACATGGCGCGAAGAGCAATATCAATGGCTTCACTTCCGCCTACTGTTACAAGCACTTCATCTTTTGCGTGATAGCGAATCCCTAACGTGCGCTCTGTATACTCTACGATTGCCTCACGAAGATCCATAAGACCAGCGTTCGAAGTATAATAGGTTCTTCCTTTTTCAAGAGAGTAAATTCCTTCTTCTCTTATGTGCCAAGGAGTGTCAAAATCAGGCTCCCCAACCCCTAAAGAAATAGCGTCTGGCATTTCATTTACAATATCAAAAAATTTACGGATTCCAGAAGGTTGGATTTCTACAATTCTATCGGATAAAGGATTTCTCATGGAAGGATCGCCATCCTTTCTGGCTTTGTCACGGCTTCCATAACAGTTCCATGATCTTTATATTTCTTTAAAATAAAGTGTGTTGCTGTACTTAACACTGGTTCTAATGGTGCTAGTTTTTCTGATACAAACATGGCAACTTCTTTCATTGTTTTTCCTTCAATTACGACTGTTAAATCAAAACTTCCAGACATTAAATAAACAGATTTTACTTCTGGAAAATTGTAGATACGTTCTGCGATCTGATCAAATCCTCTTCCACGCTGTGGTGTTACTTTTACTTCGATTAAGGCAGTTACACTTTCCTTATCTGTTTTATCCCAATTAATTAAAGTATGATAGCCACAGATCACTTTTTCTTCTTCCATTTTCGCGATCTCATTAATAATCGTTACTTCATCTACCCCAAACATATCCGCTAAATCTTTTGTGGATAGTTTGTTATTCTTTTCTATCATTGTTAAAATTTCTTCTCTCATTTTAGCTCACTCCATTATAAATAGTTTATTGATTTCGTCCGATTTTGGTGGTTCTAGATAGCGTTCTTCTTCTCCATTTCTTATAATTCTATCATTTCCTGCCACTGTCTTCCCAATAATAACAGCAGGAATCCCTGAGCGATTCAAGGCTTCTACCACATCATTTCCTCGCTCTGTAGCGATTAAAAGACTGCCGACAGAATTTAATCGATATGGATTTAAATCAAAGAACTCGCAGATCTCAACCGTTTCTTGTTTCATTGGAATTTTCATAAGATCTACTTCTAGCCCCACCTTACCCGCGGCTGCGAAATCCCATAACGCACCAAACACCCCACTTTTTGAAACTTGGTGAATGGCACTGATATGACAAGCCTTTAATACTTCCATCTCATCTTTAATTGGTAAAAACTGTTTTAATGCCTTCGCTCCATCTAAAAAGTCATTCGGATAACGAGTTTGTAGCTCCTGTTCCATTCGCTCTGCTAATCGAGCAGTTTCACTAAAACCACACCATTTAGTCATGACAATCTCCATTTCTTCTTTTAAAGAAGAGGAATGGAAATATTCCTTCTCATTTAAAACTCCTACAGCAGTTACCGTTAAAATTGGTTCTAAAACAGAAGGTGTCACTTCTGTATGTCCTCCTATAACATCAATGTTTAATCGCTGGCACTGGATTCTTAAGTCTTCCATAATTCTTTTTAGCCCTTTTTCCTCCATTTTCGCAGGAAGAAGGATGCTGACAAGAACGGAGATCACTTCCGCTCCTGTCATTGCTACATCATTGACTGCTTCATAAAGCCCATACTCTCCGACTTCTTTCTTCGTTCCAATGAAAGGATTTGTAGAAAGCACCACGGTTTGTTGTTCGGAAATATCCATGATTCCCGCTTGTTCTCCAATGGCTGGCCCTTGAATCACTTCGGTTCTTTTTTTCTTTAATTGTTTTAAAACGCTTCGAACCAATACGTTTTCTGGTGCTTTTCCATTCTTCATGGCAATTCCTTTCTCTTTTTCCTTTACTCCTCTGAATTCACCTGCTGTTCTGTACTTGCATTTGTCGCTGTGCTTTCAGAAGAACTACTTGTTGTTTCTTCTTTTTCTTCAGAAGATTCTGTTTTCGTCGTTTCCTCTTTTGTTGTTTCTTCTTTTGTTGTCTCTTCTTCCTTTGTTTCCTCTTCTTTTGGCTGTTCTGGCTGTTTTGTTCCAACCGTCACTCTTCTTGGAGAAGATTGATAGGTACTCGTATTCACAAGAATGGAATCCGTTTTCTCACCATCGATATAAATGTCCTTCCAAAGCTGTGCCCGATATCCAATATGTGGGGACTGGGTAACAATACTTTGCCCTACTGGCATCGTTGGATCTTCTTTTTCAATATCCGCTCCTGGTTGGTAAGTTTCTAATGTTTCACTACGAAATTCTATTTTTCGGTTGCTTGCTCTTGTTTCTTTTCCATAAATGGTAAAAGTAACATTTCGATTATATGTAGTTCCTTCAATATAAATTGGAGAATCGGTATTGTTTTTAAACTTTAAATTTTTATAAGTGCCTGCCATAGCAGCATCTGCCGCTAATGGTACATATCCTACAATCATAGAATGAGGATAACGTTCTGTTATTTCTAACTCAGAACGAATTACCGCATTATAAAGAGTTGTAGATACTTGGCAAATACCTCCACCAATACTATCGATCACTTCTCCATTTGAGTAAGCTTTTCCTGTGCGATATCCATTTTCATAAGTATAAGGTGCCACTTTTTCATAAGTTGAAAATTCTTCTCCTGGATACAGTACAGTTCCGTTAATATGAGCTGCGCCTGTTGCCACATTTTGTGCACGATCTGATGTGGAAGATGAGTAATTGGTTGTAAAAGTTCCAAGAACATCTTTTACTTCTTGTAAATCAGCACTTTTATATTCTGGCTCATCTTTTTTTGTCTCCACAAGGAAAGAATCCTCTTGTCCATCCCATGTTTCACTAACATAAGACTTAAATTCCTTTGCTGTCTTATCATAATCGATGGTAAGCCCTTCTTTTTCTGGAATCACTTGAAACGCACCATTTTCTCTCTTAATAGAAGCGTTTTGTGCCTTTTCTACTAAAGACTCCTCAGAATTTTTTATCACTTGCTTTAACTTCTTCGTGCTAATTGTTTTATCAAGTGTTAATTGTAAAGGATTTTCCTCAATATCTTTTTTCTCTTTATAACGTTTAATAATATTTCCTTCTTTTCCATAAGAAAATGCCTCTTCTACAACTTCTTTATTTGTGTAAGTGAGTCCAACTTCATCCATGGATACGGAAACTTTATCTAAATCCGTCTTAAATTCAATTGGCGTCTCCTTTAACCCATTCATATAGGTATCAATTTTCTTTTGTGCCTCTTCTTTTGTATCACCACTAATATCAATTCCATCGATAGAAATTCCATTATAAATATAATTATCTTCCGTTTTTGCATAGACCGCTTCTGTAGAATTTCCGATTATCCCCATCGTTATGAGACTAGTGAGTGCGAAAGCCACTATCCATTGTTTTTTCATGCAAAATCCCCTTCCTTTTTTCATGAACGAAAAACTCGCTCCTTTTGCTTCTACTTCCAAACGAATCCCTATTTTTATTTAGAGACTCTTTACATAAAAATAGCTGCGATTGTAGGAACTATCATAGCTAATATGATGAGCACTACAATAATTGTTGAAATAATTCTTTTTCGTTTATTCATTTCCTTTATCTCCTTTATCGATTCATCATACCATGTTTTAATATAATGGAATCAATGAGTTTTGATGCTTCACTCTTTGATAATTGTTCCATATCTGTTGTGTTCTCTATTTTATGATATTTTAAGAGATCATTCAAGTATCTCTTTTGACGAATTGTAGCAGGCTCCCATTTTTTCGGACGATAAAAAAGAGGATTTCCATGAAAAGCATCTGGATTTTCCCTCCCGAACTGACGAATCATTTGTTCGTAACAATATGCAGTTGCCTTTGCATCATAAACAGCACGATGAGCTTTTTCATTTCGATATTGGTAATGCTCACATAGACTCCCTAACTTTTTATTTGGAAGCTCTGGAAGAAATTTTCTCGCAAGATCCAATGTATCAATTCCATTTTTTTCAAAAGGAAGCCCATAAAAACTTGCCGCTGTCTTCATAAATTTATAATCAAACATCAAGTTGTGACCGAGCAAATCATATCCATCACAAAACTTTACAAATTCCTCAATAACCGCCTGTTTTTCATAGCCTTCTCTTTGTAGCATAGCATCTGAAATTCCTGTTAAATCAGAAATAAAAGGGCTAAGTGGCTTATGTATATTGACAAAGCAAGTAAACTGCTCTGTCAATCTTCCTTCTACGACTTTCACTGCACCGACTTCTATAATTTCATCGGATTCTACATTTAGCCCTGTCGTCTCTAAATCAAAACAAATATAAGTGCGAATCATAGCTACACCTCACAAGATGGACATACATGGCGCAATGCACAAATCTCACATTTTGGACTTCTTGCGGTACACACCGTTCTTCCTAGTGTAATGATCTGAATATTATAAAGAATCCATTGTTCTTTTGGAAGAATTTTCATTAAGTCCTGCTCGATTTTATCGGGATCGTCATTGGTTGTGAACCCAAATTTTCTTGAAATTCTTTTTACATGGGTATCCACAACGATGCTTGGCTCATGATAAATATTTCCACGGATTACATTAGCAGTTTTTCTTCCAACCCCTGGAAGAGCTGTCAGTTCTTTGATATCTCTTGGAACGACTCCATGATATTCTCTTAAAAGAATCCCTGCACAATGAATAATATTTTTCGCTTTATTTTTATAAAAACCTGTGGAATAAATATCTCTTTCCATTTCCGCTAAGTCCGCATTGGCAAACGCTTCTAATGTTGGGTACTTGACAAATAGATCTTTTGTCACTTGATTTACCCTCTCATCGGTGCATTGGGCACTTAAAATCGTAGCGAACAACAACTGCCATGGTGTTTCATGATTTAAATAGCAAACATATTCTTTTCCAAATGTTTCATTTAATAAATCAATAATTTCTAATACTTGTTTTTTTGTTGCCTTTTTCACTATCTTCTTTTGTGACACTTGAAACCTCCATTTTCCTTTCTTTTATTCTTCTATCAAAAGATTGCTTACTGTTGCCTCATAAGTCAAAGGATTTCTCATTTCATAATTAAAAAGAATATGTTGCTCTTCTCCTACTCTTTCCCCTTTTTTTGCTGTCTCTACGGGACTTAATGTGAATTGTTCGATATGAGCCGTTTTATTCTTTTTATAATATGGTTGATAAAGCTTTTTAAATTCACTTGGATCCTTTGCCCATGATGGACGTTTTTTGACATTTTCTCTTAAATAGAGATCATAGAGCATAATCTCCTCTAAGAGCTCTATTTGAAGCCCTTTCTTCTCCAACACATCCTGTTCTTGTTTTATGAAGTCCATTAAAATCTCATAACGGGCAAGACGATTGTGTTTTAAAAGATGGTATTCTTTTTCCTCATAATACTTGGATAATCCATAATAGAAATCATAAGGACTTTCAAAAAAATGAAGCAAATAACGAATCGTATTCACATATTGATTGCTGTTATAATACACTTCCGTCATTTCTTCAACACCTTTTAATTTTAACACATCATCATAGGTAATCCAATTGGTAGAAAGCACTTCATATGGTGGTTTATTCCAATACTGAATTCCATATTCGTTTCGATTACGGTACATTTTTGAACCTTTTAATACTTTTAAAAACCCAAGCTGTAACTGATTTGGATTCATAGCATGAACATCGTTATAAGACGTAATAAAGCGATCATAGTTTTCATAAGGAAGTCCTACAATAAGGTCTAAATGCTGATGAATATTTCCATAACTATTAATCTTGGCTACAATCTCTTTTAAACGCTCTAAATCCATCGTTCGATCGATTTCTTCAATGGTTGGTTCGTAAGTGGACTGAACCCCTATTTCTAACTGAATTAGCCCCGGACGCATTTTCTGAAAAAGTTCTAAATCTTCTTCTTTTAAAATATCCGCAGACACTTCAAAATGAAAATTTGTAATCCCATTATCATGTTCTGTAATATACTTCCAAATCATATGCGCGTGTTTTCGATCACAGTTAAAAGTACGGTCAACAAACTTCACCTGTTTTACTTTATGATCTAAGAAAAATTGTAATTCTTGTTCCACCAATTCCTTTTTGCGGAAACGAACATTTCGATCTACAGAGGAAAGGCAATAACTGCAAGAAAATGGGCAACCACGGCTTGACTCATAATAAATAATTTTATTTTCAAACTTCTTCATATCATCATCATGATAGACAAAAGGCAATGTATTCATATCTAGAATCTCTCTTTGTGGATTGCTATAAATCTTACCATCTTCCCCACGATATACGATTCCTTGGATCTCTGATAAAGAGCGATTATGATCCAGTTTCATCTCAATTAACTGTTTAAAGGTCTCTTCTCCTTCTCCCGTCATAATGAGATCCACTTCTTCATGTTCCTCTAACACTTTTCTTGCATGATAAGAAACTTCTGGTCCTCCAAGCCAAATAGGAACTTCTGGTCTTATTTTCTTTAATTCTTTTATAATTGTATAGACCATATCCACATTCCAAATATAACAAGAAAAGCAAAAAAGATCGCCACCTTGTTTATAAATATCTTGTAAAATATCCTCTTCATAATTATTAATCGTATATTCTAATAATTGAATATTCGCGTCTGGGCGATTGGCATATACCTTTAGACTATAAATGGCTAAGTTGGAATGAATGTATTTCGCATTAATAGCCGTCAATAAAACTTTCATGTTTGTTCTCCTGTTCTCTTTTATAAACTTTCTACAATTTCACCTTGTGGAGAAATAATTGTCAAATGCCATGGAATGATTTTTCCACTCTCTTTTAACGCTTGTTTTACGGCGTTTTCCATGCCACCACAGCAAGGAACTGTCATTCTCACAATGTGGACACTCTTAATATTATTTTGTCGAATAATCTCTGTTAACTTCTCAGAATAATCGACACTATCTAATTTTGGACAGCCGACAAGTGTTACATGATCTTTCATAAACTTTCTATGAAAATCTCCATAGGCATACGCTGTACAATCGGCTGCGATTAGAAGTTTTGCCCCATCAAAGTAAGGTGCATTCACTGGCGCTAATTTAATCTGTACTGGCCATTGACCCAATTCACTTTCTACCATTTCTGTACCATCGACCGCCTGTTTTTGTTTCCCAAAAGATTCTTCTTTCTTTTTCTCTTCTTTTTTATGTTCCATTGTCATGGCTTTACTTCCTGGACAGCCTGTTGGTGCTAGTTTCTTTGCTTGCTCCGCTTCTTTTTTCCGTCTTTCTAAATGAACTTTTACCGCTCCTTCATCATAAGGCACAGCTTCTCTTTCTTCAAAAGAAATGGCATCCATTGGACAGGCTGGTAAACAATCTCCTAATCCATCACAATAATCTTCACGTAATAATTTTGCCTTACCATCTTCAATAATAATCGCTCCTTCATGACAGGCATTTGCACAAAGCCCACAACCATTACACTGTTCCTCATCAATCGTAATAATTCTTCTAATCATTCTTTTCCTCCTATTCACTGTCTTTGTTGTCCTATTTATCTCCATGCTTTAAAACATTCTCTCTTTTGACAAAACAGCGCTTTTCCTTTTATTATATACCAACTCTCTATAGTTTCACAAATGAATTATCCTTGTATAATCTTTTTCTTTCTTGTCCATACTAATTTTAGAAAAAAGTTTTAAAACCTGACATAGGTTATCCACACCTTGTTACGGACAAGCAGTTTCTCTAATGAAAATTCATGTTGTAAAAACAACACTACTTACAAAAATACAACTTATGTGACTTCGTCACAGTCATAGGTATTTGAGTCTGCTATAATCACACCATACAAAACAAACACATTACAAACACACACACAATATTAAAATATTTTTATTCACTCACATTACAAACAGAAATTAGCGTATGCAAAACAATTAAGAAATACGTTTAGCAACATTTTATAATAAGAAACCAATGGGTTTCATTGATTTGAAGGAGGATATAACCATGAAAGAATTAACAATTACAACTGAATCTTTTCAGAAAGATGTTTTAGAAGCTGATAAACCAGTTTTAGTAGACTTTTGGGCAGACTGGTGTGGACCTTGCCGTATGTTAGGACCAGTCGTAGAAGGAATTGCAGATAAATACTCTGATAAAATTGTTGTAGGTAAAGTTAACGTTGATGAACAACCTGAATTAGCTGCAAAATTTAGCATTATGACAATTCCTACATTGATTGTTTTCAAAAATGGTCAACCAGTTAACACATCTGTTGGTGTGAAAACAGAAGAAGAAATCCTCGCACTCTTATAATTACTTTTTATAAATATTATATTACAAAAGGGAATCAATGGGTTTTTTACGTTTCACCCATATTCATAAAACCAATACAAAGTAAACGTACTCCCTATATACTCTATGAAAAAGACTGTGGTATAACCTCCCACAGTCTTTTTTGATCTTTTATCGTAAGCTATCCTTTGCCCATTCATATAGCTTATCCATATTTACAATCTTTATGACACCTCGAGAAAGTTCCACTGCTTTTTCTCGTTGAAAATATTTCAACATTCTTGTTACAACTTCTCTAGCAGTGCCTAGATTTCTTGCAATCTGATCATGTGTCATCTGAATTTCTAAACTATCTTCCACTTCACTCGTTTCAATAAGAAAAGCAGACAATCTTGCATCAAAACTTTTATATAAAATCTGATCGAGCAGCCACATAACATCAGAAAAATTAGCTGCCATAACTTGATTTGTATAATTGGCCATTGGAAGAGATTCTTCCATCAAACTTTTATATAAACGCACAGGAATAACAAAAGCTGTACAGTCAGTCTGTGCCTCAATTGTAATATCAAAATCAATATTATTCATCATACAAGAAGCTGTAAACAAACAAACATCTCTTTCAAACAGACGATATAGCGTAATTTCTTTTCCTTCTTCTGAAATGATATAGGCTCTTAAACACCCTTCTTCCACAAGGAGTAAACCAAGGCAATCATCCTCACCATTGTGAATGATCTCTCCTTTTTTATACTCTTTCTTTGTAACGCCTACTTCTAATCGTTCCTGCTCCTCCCTTGTTAATTGTTTCCATATTGGAAATACTTCTTTAAATTCCATTTCTTAACCTCTTTTTCTTTCTATTGTCATGGATATGCTATCGAGACTTATACACAATCCATCGACATTCCTTTTACTCCCTACCTATCCTCTTTTATAAATGAATTGCGGTATTAAGTGCAACTTCCATCATATTTCGGAATCCAGTCTGACGCTCCTCCGTAGATAATTCAATGTGATGAATTAACTGTTCTATTTTCTTATTCTTCGCCTTTCATTAGCTCCTTTACAATTGTAAAATATACTTTTACTCCTGTAAATAAAGAATTCTCATCAAAGTCAAATGCAATATTATGATGAGGTGCTGTAATATTAGAACCAATTCCTAAATACAGAGCTTGTCCACCATGCTTTTGAATTTCCTTCATAAAATAACTAGCATCTTCGGATCCTTGAAAAGGTTTCTCCTCATAAAGGGTATGGATCAAGCCCTGTTCTTTGCCTATTAATTCTTCCTCCATTAAAGCAGTCTTTGCCCGCTGAATCAACGCTTTATCGCTTTTTGCTTCGGGCGCTCCTCCCTGTGTCTTTAATTGACAGCGACATCCATACATAGCGGCTGCACCTTTCACACAGGCAACCGCTTTTGCATGAAGTTCTTCCTCAATTTCTGTCGTTTCCCCTCTCGTTTCTAAGCGAATTAACGCATGGTCCGCAATTACATTTCTTCCACTACCAGCTTCCATTGTTCCTACATTAATTCGACTGACACCTCGACTATCTTGACAAAGTGTTTCTAAAGCTAGAACGGCACTACAAGCGGCAAGTAAAGCATTTTTTCCTCTTTCTGGAGACGCTCCTGCATGAGCAGATACTCCAATAAATTCCACATCTAATTTAGTCGTTGCTAAAAATCCATAAGTTCCAAGCACCAACTCTCCTGTTTGATTGCCCATTCCCAAATGACCGGATAGGAAATAATCCGCACCTTTTAAGGCTCCTCCTGTTGCAAATGCTTTCCCCGCTCGCACTCCTTCTTCTGCTGGTTGAAAGACTATGCGTACAGTACCGCATAATTTTTCTCTATTTTCCCATAAAATTTTTGAAAGAACAAGCCCTATGGCCATATGCCCGTCATGTCCGCATGCGTGCATACATCCCATATGTTCAGAACAAAAGTTTTCTTTATTTGGAATTCGCTCTTCTCGACTGGATTCCTCTTCTGGCAATCCATCCATATCAAACCGCAACACAACAACAGGGCCTTCTTTTTTGCCTTCAATAATAGCCGCTAACCCTGTCACATGCTCCATCTTTTTTATTCTCTCTGCATCCATGCCCCGCTGTACTGCCACTTGTTCTGCTTCTTTAATGGCTGTCTCATTTCTTCCCCAACAAAATCCTCGGTTAATAATGTCTTTCCCATACAAAAAAGGGATTCCTATTCTTTCTAAATATTCCATAATTTTCCCTGTTGTATAAAATTCTTGCCAACCGAGCTCTGGGAATTTATGAAACTCCCTTCTAAGAGCAATTAACTCCTCTTTTAACTGACTTTCAACGATATTTGAAAAGAAATCTTCCATTCTATTTCCTCCTACTGTTCTTCCCCTTTAATTCCTTTTATTAGGATTTCTAAAATTACTATGATAAATAGATTACTACTACTTCTATCTATCTTTTTCCCTCTTATAAATATTCTTTTCCAATCAATTCCTTTCCAGAAATTCCTGGCTCTGTCATATTCATCGGATCTAAAATCTTATTTAATTGTTCTTCATTCAAAATTCCTTTTTCTAATATTAAATCACGAATAGAACGACTGCTTGTAATGGCTTCTTTTGCTAGATCAGCCGCCTCTTGATATCCAATATGAGGGCAAAGAGCCGTAATCGTTCCAACACTATTTTCCACAAGCTCTCGACACCGTTTTTCATTGGCTGTAATTCCAGATACACAATTATCGATAAAGGTTTCCACAGCATAAGTTAACGTATCGATGGATTGGAATAAGCAATAAAAAACAATCGGCTCAAATGCGTTTAACTCAAGCTGACCTGCTTCCGCAGCCATTGTAATTGTCATATCATTTCCAATAATATTAAAGGCGACTTGGTTCACAACTTCTGGAATCACAGGGTTTACTTTTCCAGGCATAATAGACGAACCATTTTGTTTGGCAGGTAAATTAATTTCTCCAAATCCAGCTCTTGGACCAGAAGACATTAAACGCAAGTCATTGGCAATTTTTGATAATGTTACAGCACAAGCTTTTACCGCTCCAGATACTGCTACAAAGGAATCTAAGTTTTGCGTACCATCAATTAAATCAAACGCCTGTACAAAATCCATTCCAGAAATTTCCGATAAATTTGGAACAACCCTTCTTAAATATTTCTCATCGGCATTTAACCCTGTTCCTATTGCCGTTCCCCCTAAGTTAATATTTCGCATCTCATCCATCGCCTTGTCCATACGATGAATATCTCGCATAATAGCAACGGAATAAGCCTTAAATTCCTGTCCTAAACGAATAGGCACTGCATCTTGCATCTGTGTTCGCCCCATTTTAATAATATGGTTAAATTCCTCAGCCTTCTCACAAAGGGTTTTATAAAGACGACGAAGCTCTCTTCCTGCATGCTCTAAAAGTCGAAGAGAAGTCATTTTTCCTGCCGTTGGAATCACATCGTTGGTAGACTGACCACAGTTGACATGATCATTTGGATTGATAATGGAATAGTCCCCTTTTTCCCCTCCAAGAATTTCTATGGCACGGTTTGCAATTACTTCATTGGCATTCATATTAAGAGATGTCCCCGCTCCCCCTTGAATCGGATCGACAATAAAAAACTCATGAAGTTTTCCACTTATAATCTCATCACAAGTCTTTACAATGGCATTGGCAATCTTTTTATCTAAAAGACCGACTTCACAGTTTGTAATCGCCGCCGCTTTTTTAATATAAGCTAAACTATTGATAATCTCTGGATGCATATAAAGCCCTGTAATTCGAAAATTTTCCGCTGCACGGAGAGACTGTACCCCATAATACACATCCTTTGGTACCTGTTTGCTTCCAATAGAGTCCTTCTCTTGACGATAATTGATTTCTCTCTTTTCTTTTTCCATCATAGTCGCCTCCCATAAATTTACCATTTCTTTTTCTTCTTCCTGTAATCCCTTATCACAATATTTCTTTCTATCCCTTCTTTTCTTATCAGGCTCTCCTTTTCTAATGAGGAAAATTCCATTTATATATTGCACTTAATTTGTGCTTTTATAGCAATGATTTCTTACTTCCATTATAGGAAAATATAAGAGAAGAATCAAATATAAATATTATGAATTCCTGTTTTGGTCATAATAAATGATTGAGAAGAGAATCCTATCGTTACAAACAACATTTTATTTGATTCTATAGTCCATTTCTCTTATAATAGGCTTTGGGTTCTATATACCTTAAAAAGAAAGGACAGTTATTATGAAAAAAATACTTCTTTTAGCGACGGGTGGCACTATCGCCTCTGTACAAACAGAACAAGGTCTTGCTCCTGCTACAACAGCCGAAGAAATTTTATCTTATATTCCAGAAGCAAAGAACCTTTGTGATTTAAGCGTACAACAAATATTTAATATTGATAGCACAAATATACAACCTGAGCATTGGGTGAAAATCGCTACCGAAATTCAAAAACAATATGAGCGCTATGATGGTTTTGTCATCACTCATGGCACCGATACGATGGCATATACGTCTGCCGCTCTTTCTTATTTAATTCAAAATTCTGAAAAACCAATTATTATTACAGGTTCTCAAAGACCAATTAGCGCCTCTATTACGGATGCCACCAAAAATTTAATGGATAGTATTCGTTTTGCCATCAAAAAAAATGTCCATGGTGTCTTTCTCGTTTTTGATGGGAAAGCGATCGTGGGCACTCGTGCTAGAAAAATCCGTTCCAAAAGTTATAGCGCTTTTGAAAGCATTAATTATCCAGTGGCAGCTTTCATTGATGAAAACCGTATTTTACAATATGTGGAGACAGAGTCGGAACCTCATGCCCCTATTTTTTATAATCGACTCGTTCCAAAAGTATTTGTACTAAAATTAATTCCCGGAGTCGAACCAGATATTTTACAATATATTAGCAAACATTATGATGCGATTATCATTGAAAGCTATGGTGTTGGTGGAATTCCATTCCATGATATGAGAAATTTCTTTAATGAATTAGAAGAGATGACAAAGCAGGGAAAAATTATCGTTATTGCCACACAAGTAATGTTAGAGGGAAGTGATGCTGAAGTATATGAAGTTGGTTTTAAAGCCATTAATCAATATAACGTATTACAAGCCTATGATATGACCGTAGAAGCTGCTGCGGTAAAACTCATGTGGATTTTAGGAAAAACGAAGAACTTCGCAGAAGTAAAAGAACGTTTTTATAAGAGAATTAATTATGATATTTTAACGTAATAAATTTTAAGCTGTCTTAGGGAAAAAAACTTATTTCTTTTTTCCCTAAGACAGCCATTTTACGCGAAGGCAACGAGTCAAAAATCCATACCAACTTAAGAAGTGCCTAAAGCGTGCTTTTCATCATTTTTTTATAGAAAGAAATTATCCTTAATCAATCTTATATCGCCCACCGATAATCAAGCATTTGGAATCCGTTCCATGCCCAATTTCTCTTGTTTTTACGATAGTTAAATTTGGATTATCCACAACATCTCTTACAATATCTTCCACTGGTGGTTGTAATCTTCTTCGTTCCATTTCTGTAAAAGTCCCTAATAAAATTCCTTTCACTTGATCAAAGATTCCCATCATTTTCATCTGAATCAAATAGCTTGTCAAGGATTCCACATTGCCACTATTGCTTTCTAAAAATAAAATCTTATCTTTTACATCTGGAAAATATGGTGTTCCTGCCAGTTTTAAAAAGCAACGGATATTTCCTCCAATGACTTCTCCTTCGATATGTTTTCCTTGAATAAAGTAAGTCGTAATTCCAAAGAGATCGATGGCATCTTCCATAAGAGATTTCACAAATCTTTCTTTTTGCGCAGTTCCTCTTTCCCAAATCAAGTTATTGATCTGGTAAAGAAATGCCATTTGTCCAGTTTGGGATAAAATACTATTTAATACAACCGTTAAATCACTATATCCAAAAAATGGTTTCGGATTTGCTTTTATTTTTTCAAAATCTAACCATGGAAGGACTTCATTTCCAAGATCTCCTCCAGAAACATCGAAAATTGCTTTTACTTCTTTATTTTCATAAAAGCTCATTAAAATTTCTGCTTTTTGCTTTCCTGTTCCACTAGAAGCACTTCCCTCTTTGGCAAAGATATAAGGACTATCGATCACTTTTAATCCCATTCCTTTTAATACTTCATGAAGTTCTTGCATTTGATTACGATATTCCACTTGTTTTCCATTGGAACAAACAGTAAGTGCAACTGTATCACCTTTTTTTAATAATGGCATATTTGTCTTCCTCTCTTTTCTTTCCAATATTTTTTCTACAACAGTTATAAAATAATATTTTTTTGTTCCCCTTTGATAAAGCTATGTAAATTGTCAAAAATAATATCTGCACGTTTTATCATAGACTCTTTTGTAGCAAAAGCAACATGTGGTGTTACGATAATATTTTTTGCATTTAATAGCGGATGATCGTTTGGAATTGGTGGCTCCATCTCAAATACATCCACAGCCGCTCCTGCAATTTTTCCGGCATTTAATGCATCCGCTAACGCCTTAGAATCCACAACTGGACCTCTTGCCTCATTGATCAAATATGCAGTTGGCTTCATATAACTTAATGTTTCTTCATTAATAATTCCCTTTGACTGTTCTGTCACTGGACAATGGAGTGCCACAATATCCGCTTGTTCCATCATTTCTTTCATCGGAAGATAGGTCATTTCTTCTGTACTTTCTTTATGAGAAAATCCATTATAAGCAATGGTTTTACAACCAAAAGCACGACATAACTTGGCAACCGAAGATCCAATAGCACCTGCACCGATGATTCCTACTGTCTTACCGTTTAATTCTCCACCGATAAGTCCATCTTTTGTACCGCCTTCACGGCATCTTGTTTCAACAGCAGGAAAGTTTCTAAGAAGAGATAACATCATACAAATCGTAAGCTCCGCTACTGCATCATTGGAATATCCACTGGCATTGCTCACTTTTACATTACATTCTTTTGCAGCTTGTAAATCTACATGATCAACCCCTGTAAATGCCACATTGATGTATTTTAAGTGTTTACAACTTCGAATTACCTCTCCTTTTAATGGCATATTCGCAATGACTAAAATATCCGCATCTTTTGCTTCTTCTATTTGTACTGCTACATCATCATTTCTCTCATAGACAGCTACTTCATGTCCTTCTTCTCTTAAAGGTGTAAGATAGCTTTCTAATTTCTCATCTGTAATCCCAAGTCCTTCTAGTAATACAATCTTCATGTGCCGATTCTTCCTTTCTTTTTATAAATTTTCATAAATAGCCGTATACTTTTCTTTTAGATAAGTGGTGTAATAATCTGGATTAAATCCTTCTCCTGTCATGGCTACTAAAATTTGTTGCATATTTTTTGTCTTTCCGAACCGATGAACATGCTCTTTTAAGTATTCAATAATTGGAGCCATTGTTCCCTTTCTTAAATATTCTTCCACTGGCATCACCTTTTGTAAATGGGCATAAATTTGAGCAGCAACCGCATTGCCGATGGCATAAGAAGGGAAATATCCAATACTTCCTTGAGACCAATGGACATCTTGTAAGACACCTTCTGCATCATTTTCAGGACGAATTCCTAAATATTCTTCATATTTTTGATTCCAAATTTCTTTGATCTCTTCTGTTTTTAGATCATGATTCATAAACATTTTTTCAATTTCATAACGAACCATAATATGTAAACAGTAAGTGAGTTCATCGGCTTCTGTGCGAATTAAAGATGGTTCTGCTTTATTAATTCCAATGAAGAATGTATCCAAATCTACATCTTCTAACTGCTCTTGAAAGCACTCTTTTAGCTTTGGAAAAATTGGTTCCCAAAAAGCACGACTTCTTCCAATATTGTTTTCATAAAGTCTTGACTGACTTTCATGCATACCCATAGAAGTTCCGCCTCCTACCATAGAAAATGTATACTGATCGTCTACGTCCATTTCATATACGGCATGACCACTTTCATGAATGGTAGAAAAAATAGCACTTTCCATAAGATCTTCCATATAAGCGGTTGTAATGCGCACATCTTTATTATGAAGCTCTGTTGTAAATGGATGAGCACTTTCTGCCATCACACCACGGTCAAAATCAAACCCTACATAACGAGCGATCCATTCATTGAATTCTCTTTGTTTTTCAATAGGATAAGAACGAGAGGCATATTCTTTCTTAATTTTATCCTTCTTTTCGGAAACCATTTTCACGAGAGGAACGATTGTTTCTTTTAACTTTCCAAAGAAATCATCCAGCTCTTTTGTTGTAAAGCCTTCCTCATAGTCATTTAATAATTTATCATAACGAGTTTCAAACGTTCCTTTTGCCTTTAATGCATAATCCGCGAATTTCTTTTGATAAAAAATAATTTTATCAAGCATTGGAGCAAACATTGAAAAATCGTTCTTTTCCTTTGCTTCTTGCCAAACGTGTTGGGATGCAGAAGTTAACTCAGAAAATGCTTGATATTCCTCGGCTGGAATTAATTCTAAATCTTCATATGTCTTTTTTAACTCTTTTAATACTGCTTGTTCAAACTCATCAAGATCATTTTCTTTTTCTAACTGGTGCATCAGATCTTTTACGTTATCATTAATAAGGGCATGATAAAGTTCTCCTGATAAGATTCCCATCGCTTTGGCTGTTGTTTCAATTCCCTGTTTTGGCGCACAAGTGGCATTGTCCCAATGAAATAAAGTCATTGCCATGCTCATCGCTTGTACCCGATCTAATTGTTTTTTTAATTGTTCAAAAACTGGATTCATCTGTTACTAGAGCTGTCTAAAAATACAAGCGCTTATTTTATAACAGCCCCTCCTCCTTCCTTTTTTTAATTTAAAAATACGTGAACGTAAATGATTAAGGACACCGTATCATAACGAAGGGTGTCCATATCATCTTCTAATCAATCTGTAATAATTAAAGTCTAAAAATTACTATTTATTTTATACTTACAATACCCAATTTCCTTTATCAAAAACTGGTACTTCTTCTCCGTTTTCTTTAATACCTGTGATAGATAAATCAGAAGTTCCCACCATGAAATCCACATGATTAATGGAATGGTTTCCTCCTGCTTCAAAAAGCTCTTCCTCTGTCATAGATTCTCCATTTTGAATCGTTGTTGGATAACATTCTCCAAAGGCAAAATGACAAGAAGCATTTTCATCAAATAGTGTATTGTAAAATAAAATTCCCATATTAGAAACTGGAGAATCAAATGGAACTAACGCCACTTCTCCTAAATGTCTGCTTCCTTCATCGGAATTTAAAAGGCGATCTAATGCCTCTTCTCCTTCTTCTGCAGAAAATTCTTCCACTCTTCCGTTTTTAAATGTAAGACGGAAGTTTTTAATTAATGTTCCTTCAAAAGAAAGTGGTAATGCGGATACAACCGTTCCTTCTCCGATACGACGATCTGGCATCGTAAAGATCTCTTCTGTTGGCATATTGGCAACAAAATCGACACCATTGCTATCTTTTTCAGATCCACCTTCCCATTTGTGGCCCTTTGCAAGTCCTACAACGAAATCTGTTCCAATGCTATTTTTATAATGAAGCTTTGCAAACTGCATTTCATTTAACTGTTTACATTTTTGTTCTAAGAAATGATTGTGTTCTTGCCACGCCTTTACAGCATCTTCTGTTGTTCCAATGCGAGTTGCTTTAAATACTGCCTCCCAAAGTTTTTCCATGGCCTCTTCTTTTGAAACGTCCGGGAACACTTTCATTGCCCATTTTTCATTTGGAATGGCAACGACGTTCCAAGGAATTTCACTTGCCATCATTCTTTTATAAAAGACTTCAAATGCTTTATCACTTGCCTTTGCATTTGCCTTTAATTTAGCACTATCAACACCTTTAAATACTTCTGGATCCCCACCAGAAATGCTAATAAAACAAGCACCTTCTCTTGCATAATGATTTAAAGACTCCGCTTGCCATTCTGGAACTTGTTCAAATACGGATAAATCCGCATAATCATAAGTAAGTCTGCTGATCTGTTCATCCTTAAAATGAACGATCACTTGTCTTGCTCCTGCCTCATATCCTTCTTTTGTAATCATTCTAGCAAAAGCATAACATTCTGCTGGACAACGAAGAACGATATCTTGTCCTTTTTGCACATTGACACCTACGCGCACAATGAGCTTTGCATATTCTTGTAATTTCTGTTCAAATGTCATAGTTTTATCCTTTCTATTCTCTTATGATACGATAAAATATATTTTACGAATCTTTTTACTTTTTTATTAAAATAAATTTATTTTTTTACTGTTATTTGTATTATACTAAATCTACTATATTTATACAACCACTGTCCAAGCAATTTTCTAACAGAATACCAAAGAATAACGTATGCTTTTCTAGGAATTTCCTATGAAAAAAAGTACCTTTCTCTCACCAACTGGAAGAAAAGGTACTTTTCTATCTATATTTGTTTTCTCACAGTTTTATATTCATCGTTTGTCTGATAATACGGACACTCATAAAAAGTATCCGATAAAAATCTTGCCATCTCGTCTTCATCTAAGTTCACTTGACATTCATAGCACTCATACTCTTCATCATATACATAATTTCCGCACATCTCACAATCGGTTCTTGCCATAGCCATTCCTTCTTTCTTTTCTTGTTCTCTTTTGCTCTTTTCCCACTCTTTATTCTTAAATTTTTATCCTCTCAATTTATTTAAATTCCCTTTTTAAAAAGACAATAAGAATAACAAAAAGGGATCAGTAACATGACAATAACTAAGTAAACGAGAGGAACCCATTCTGGCACAGAAAAAAGTCCTGTTACTAAAAATAAAATTCCACCAACCATCCAAAGATATCCTGCCATATGATGTGTCTTATTCCAATTCTCCTCACTATGAAGTGTCCAAGGAATTTTAATTCCAATCGTATAATTTTGCTTGCATTTTGGTAAATAGTTCCCAATTAAGACAAATAGAATTCCAATTATTATAGGAACTACTTTTTCCACTCTGATTTCTTTCCCAAGAGCGATTAAAATAGTAATTGGATAAAAAATAAAGCATATAGCTGGAAGAAGTAGTTTCAGAAAAAATCTTATTTTCTTAGAAGTATTCTTTCTTCTCGGATCGGCTTCACTTACAAGATTAACCCCCAAATTAAAAACAGCCATAAGAACTGGTATGCCAAATACCGCCATCGGTTTTGAAACATAGTTATTGATATTCCCATGAGAATCCCAATGAACCCCTATTTGTGCTGGTAATTGCTCATAAAATGGCAATACAAATAAAATAGGAACTACGCATAAAATTGTTGTTACGACTAAAAGAAACCACTCACGATTTTTTTCATTCTTCATACATTTTCCCTCCAAACTGTGCAAACCAAAGCATCACTTCTTCAAACACAGATACATTAATTTCATAATAAATAAAATTCTTATATTTGGATTCTAAAATAAGATCTGCTTTCTTTAACTGTGATAAATGATAGGATATGGTAGCATTCGTAGCATCAAACCGCTTGGCAATATCCCCCGCTGACATTTTCCCATTTTTTAGCATCACTAAAATTTCTCTGCGAATAGGATCTGCAAGTGCTTTAAATGTCTCTGGAAATCCCATATTCCCTCACTTCCTTTCCGCTCTTTTAATATCTATTTAGAAATATTTCTAAATAGATTGTATTTCACGAAAGAAAAAAAGTCAACATCTATTTAGATAAAATTCTAAATAGATGTTGACTTATTATCATTTACGTTTTCAATTGCCTCTAAGATTATAAAACAGGAGCCATTAAAATTCGTCCTGTTCCACGATACACATTCACTAATCCTTCTCCTGATACAGCAGAACCAATTAAACTCTTTGTAGATTTTTCTACTGTAAATTTCAAAGAACCACTCCATGCAACGGCAAAATTACCATCAATTTTCACAACATCATCTTGTAATACAATTTCCACTAACTCGTCTCTTGGAACATTGCTTTCAAGTACTGCTACTCCGCGCCCTTTTAACGCTAAATTAAATAATCCTTCATTTCCTAACACGGCACTGGAAAGATTACTTCTTGCTATAACCGTCTGATTTACGCTGTCCTCACAAGCAAGGAAAAGCCCATCATCTAATACTAATCCACCTTCCCAATCTTCTACGTTTTCAAGAAGGATGTGCTTATATGTTGGCTCTAACATCACATAGCCTGTTCCATAATACTTTGGCTTCACTGTAGATTCCTTTGTTACAGAGCCTTTTAACGCTTTTCCAAAGAAATCTCCTACTCCTCTAATATCACTTTTTGCTTCCACAGAACCCGCTGTCCACTGCATAGCCCCTGCACTTACAATAATCCCACTATTATCAAGATCAATAAACACTTGTCGCTTACGAATATTCATTTCCGAACAATAATAAGCGTTAACCGCAGATGCTGGATTAACACTTAAATCTTTTGTGTACTCAAGCACTTTAATTCCTTTTTTCTCTTCCACTACTCTTAAATTTGGATTATCAATTAGATTTTGAATGCGAATCATACTCTTCCTCCCTTACGGTTCCCATAGTTAACATTAGCTACATCATTGATATGCCTCCATTATAACATTCAGAAGAAATACCGTAAATATGGAAATTTTTACTATTATACAATAAATTTTTTTCTTTTTTAGCAAATATCACTTGACAACTGCAAAAAAGTTTTATACTATGTTTTATATAGTATTTAATGCATAGTATATACTAGACCAAAGTATAGGAGGTTTTTATGGATACACAAAGAAAGAAAGGGATTCTTGATATTTGTGTGCTGTCGGTACTTCATCACGCTCCTTCTTATGGATATCAAATTATTAAGGAAGTATCGGATTGTATTGAAATATCCGAATCCACTTTATACCCAATTTTAAAGCGGTTAGAAAAATCGAATTGTTTAACGACTTACAAGCAGGAATATAATGGACGAATCCGAAAATATTACGAGATTACACAAATAGGTGAGGACAAGATAAAAGAATTTCTTTCTGAATGGGATGAAATTAAACAAATTTATGCCTTTGTAGAGGAAAAAACACAAAAATAACACGGAAAAGCAAAAACGCAGGGTATGGCATTTTTCGTAATAATAAAAGAGCTTACGTTTCGCTAGAAAGAGAGGTATTTATGAACACAGAGCAATATATAGAACAATTAATGGAAGAAATCAAAGATTTTTCAGAACAAGATAAAAAACAGATTAAAGAATATTTTGAAGAAATGATTTACGATCGAATGGAAGATGGCGAATCCGAATCCGATATTTTAAGAAAACTTGGTTCTCCTAAAGATGTCAGCTATAAATTAAAACTAGAATATGAATCTTATTTAGAAAGAGAAGAAGTTCCACAGGCGGAGGATAAAAAAACAATCTCTTTCTCTTCTCTTTTAAAAAAGGATGAGAATTCTTCTGCCAACAAAGAAATGCCTACTTCTATTTTTGTTCAAGCCGAAAATGTAAAAATTGTAGCATTACGAGAAAATATTCCTTATCCACAAGTGGAATTTGATGAAGATAAACAAGTGGATCTTCTCTCCATCACAGAAGAAAATGGCTGTTTTAAAGTTGTTCATAAAATAAAAAAATTGTGGTTCCTCGGTCTGATAGGATTCCATAAGACAAAATCAATGATTCTCCATGTTCCAACAACATTTCATGGTGATTTAACACTAATAAGCTGTAATTCCTCCATCCAGTTACGAGACTTTGATTCCCTTACAGAATTACATTGTAACACAAGCAACTCAAAAATTGCCGTTGAAAACGTAACCGCAGATAAGATGAGTCTCAAAACTTCTAATTCCTCTATCCGATTAGAAGATATTTCTGGGGGAGATATCCTTGCAAAAACTTCTAACTCTAAGATTTTATTAGATAGAGCTACCTTTTCAAATACAATTGATTTCATTACTTCTAACGCTCCCATTGAAGTCCATGGAATCGTTGGTAAATCCATTAAACTTCACACAAGCAATTCCTCTGTAAAAGGAGAAATTTCTGGTAGCATTGTAGATTATAATATTATAAGTAGTACAAGTAATGGATCTAGCACATTGCCAAGCCGTATGAACACAGGAAAAGATAAAGATTTAACGGTGAGAACAAGCAATGGGAAAATTAATCTCACATTTGAACAAGACCAATAATTGAGAATAAATAACAAAGAAAGAATTAAAATTGTATAAGAAAAAAGGAGATAGACGTTAATAATAGGGTCTATCTCCTTTTTCTAGCTTACTATATGGAAAAATGAATGTGCGTTTTCTTATTATGTATTATGCATTTAAGAAATTTAAGACTGCTTGTACTTCTGTTTTTACTCCTGCTTCCATCGCTTCTTCTTTAATCATAAATTTAGGGTGATGGTTGGCAAAACCACAGCCTTCTTCCGCTGTACCGCCTCCAAGGATTACAAAACATTCTGGTGCAATTCTTTGATAGTAAGAGAAATCTTCACTAGCACTTGTCATAGGTGCTGCATGTACTAATTCCTCTCCTAATACTTCTTTTGCACTGTCCATAACAAGTTGTGATAAGTCAGCATCATTGATAACGGCCATATAAGATTTAATATAATTTAAATCATAAGTAGCTCCGTATGTTTTGCATACGTTATCAATAATATCTTTTACTCTTTGTTCCACCTTATTACGAGTTTCTTCATTAACCGTACGAATAGAAGCACTCATATAGGCTTTATCAGGGATAATGTTTGGCGCATCTCCTGATTTAAACTCTCCTACAGAAATAACTGCAAGCTCTCCTGGTGTTACATAGCGAGAAACTACAGTTTGAAGCTGGTTAATAATCTGTGTACCTACAATAATTGGATCCACTCCATTTTGAGGCATAGAACCATGACTTCCTTTTCCTTGAATATTTAAGAAAAATCCATCTGCTGCTGTTGTAGCCGCTCCTTCTTTATGAATATGGATACTTCCTGCCTCTAAGTTTGGAATAATATGAAGTCCTACTACCGCATCTACATCATTTAACACACCAGTTTCAATAATTTGTGTCGCTCCACCTGGTTCTTTTTCTTCTGCGTGTTGGAAAATTAATTTTACAGTTCCATGTAACTCATCTCTCATTTCAGATAACACTTTTGCTGTTGCTAAAAGCATAGCTGTATGGGTATCATGTCCACAAGTATGAGCCACTTTTTCCACTTTTGAACGGAAAGGTAAGTCCCCTTCTTCTTGCATAGGAAGAGCATCCATATCCGCACGAAGTAAAATTGTCTTCCCTTCCTTTGCACCTTTAATAATCCCTAATACACTTGTTCCAACTGGTTTTTCGATCTCAATATTTCCAAAAGAACGTAGTTTTTCTTCTACGAAAGCTGATGTTTTAAATTCTTCGAAGGAAAGCTCTGGATTCTCATGGATATGTCTTCTCCATTCTATCATTTCCTGAACAGGAATTTTGTTAAACCATTCTTTCATTTTTAATACCTCCTATTTTTTATTTATGGAAAGGCAACCAACCATGGGGGAGCATTTATGCCCACATATGGCGACTGCCTGCGAATATGAGAAATTCACAAAGCGTGTTTCTCATCGTTTTGTTTCTATAGTTTTTAAGACGAAAGTTTCTACTTTCGTCTTAGTTTATGCGAAGACAATGAGCCATGCGGGAACATTTATGCTCCCATATGCCGACTGTCCGCGAACGTGAGAAGTTGGCAAAGCGTACTTCTCATCGTTTCCGATCTTTTTAATTTTCTTGTGGTTTTTTTACTAATAATGCCGCAACTCCTGAAATTACCATACAAATAGCAAGTCCAATAAAGGAATTTAAGTAACTATCTTCTTTTGCTAAAGCACTTACAAGCTGTGGAGAAACGATACCTCCAATAAATGCACCAATGTTTAATACGGCAAAAGAAGAACCGATAATCTTTCTTGGAACTAATTGATATGGAACTGCTAACAATCCGGAAAATGCGATCATCATAAGGAAAGTAGCAACATATAAAGCAATAATTGCCACTTCATAAACTGGAGCAATAATGAACACAATAACACAAATTGCTGTTAAAATAGAAGCTACAAAAATGAACATTAATTCTTTTCCACTAAAGAATTTTGTAATAATTGGGCCACCTGCAGCCATCGCAATTGTCATAACAACATAAAATCCTACCATGATTTTAGAAAGTCCAGCAGAATCATTAACTCCAAAGTTTACACGTAATACATTTGGAAGCCAGAATAACATGGCAACTCCAACTAAGTTACTAAATAAAACAGAGATTGCTAATAAAATTGTATTTTTATTTTTCCAAGCGTCAAAGAAACCAACTTTTTCCGTAGCTGCTTGTGTCTGTACTTTTTCTACTTTATTTTCTTTTAAGAAGAAGATAACAGCAAGAAGAGCAACTAAATAACCTGCTGATAAGAAGTAATAAGCATGGTGCCAGTTAGAACGAATCATTTTTTCTCCAACTGTACTAGCTAAAATACCACCAATACCTGCTGTTGCTACAACGAATGATTGTACTTTTGCACATTGATCGCTTGCATAGTTATCGCTGATGATCTTTGGTGCGCCGTTTGTATAACCAGCTTGACCAAATCCAACCATAAATCTTAAGAATAAAATAGCAAATAAGCTACTTACATTTCCAAATAAGAAAGAAAATACCATAAGAACTGTCAAAGATGCAATGACAAATTTCTTATATCCGAAACGGTCAACAAGCCAACCACCTGGAATGGTAACTAAAATAAAGCTAACGTAAAAAACTGAGGATAAATTCCCCATCTGTTCTTTTGTAAATCCATAGGTACTGATCAAATTATCCGCAGTGAATCCGATCATACTTTTATCAAGATTTGCAAAAACACCTATGAAGAATACAACTATAAATACTATCCATTGATTTTTTGTAAATTTCATATGTCTATCATCCTATTCCTTATTAAATTTTTTATTATCCTCTTATGCAAGAGGAGTGATTTCCAATAATTTTTGAATACAGAGCAATCTCCCTGTTCCTCTTCAAAGAAAACTCCTATTTCGTTCCATTATTCTTTTATAAAAGCTCTATGCTCAAAAATTATTACAGGTCTTGTATGCACAAATATTTCTTATTATTTTTCCGCACTAAGAGATAAAACTTCATGTTAAAAATATAACATTCCCCTTCTAAAGAACGTGAGAAATACGCTTTTGGCTCTTCTCACGCATACAAAAAGGGAAGTTTTTCTCTTCCCTGTTATATTTCAAATATCTGTGTTCCACGCCTGTTAGATGCTAAATGGATTTCCATCCATTTCATTCTTTTGACAACTCATGTCAATCTTTTTGTATCACCTTCTAACTCTTTTTTTTGGAACATCGAAATGATGATAAACCCTAAAGGTGGTTTAAAGTCAATACTTTTTTAAATTTTTTTATAAGGAACCCACACAAGATGAGAAATAAAATAACTTTCCTCATCTTCCCATCTGGCCAATAATACCCTCGATACACTTTCTCCATCAATGACTAAATGATTTTCCTTTGCAAAATCTAACAGCATTTTTACTGTTTCTTGAAAATCAACATTCGCTTTTGCCTCATAATAAAAGATAATAGCAGGACAACTTTTATAAAACTTTACAACCTCGCTCTCTTTAATTTCTAAAAACTCTGCTGTTTTCTTATCAATACAAAACCCAAAATCAAACTCACTTTCTCCATGGATTAAATGTTCTAATGAAACTGATCCAGACATAAAAGTAAGATCGGAATATTTTAACCATTTCATCAGTTCATTTTGTACTCGTTCCTCTTGAATCAACTCATGGTTTTTTTGATAATTCATGCGATACAAAGCAGGACGATAGCCTAAAAAACATCCGCTCTTTGCATTTTGTGCCTGTCTCATACAACTAAGATTCGCATGGATACTATCCAATTTTAATTGTGTATAAAACGCCTCACTTAAAATTCTCTTCTCCTTTTCCCTTAACGACTCCTCCATCTCTGGTATGGATTCTGTCTTCATAATTTCTCCGATTTCCTGTAAACTGTAGCCAAATTTTTGTAATCTTTGTAAACTCATTAAGTAATTAATCTGGATAATATCATAAAAACGATATCTCGATTCTTCTTCTTTATAAGGCTTAATTAGACCTTTTTTTTCATAATTACGAATGGTTTCCGAACTAATTCCTAACATTTTTGCAATCTGGCCAATTTTATATGTTTTCATGGTATTTCCTCCTTTTTCCTCTGATACACCTGAATTTCTTAACTATTATTTTATATCAATTCTATTCTTTCCATCAACCAAATTCTATGAATACCATAATATTCCTATCCTATAAATTCCTGCATAAAAAACAAAAAATGACTTGGATTTCTATTATATATATACAAGATAAATTTTCTTTTATTGGATGGGAATTTTTATGAAAAATATAGAATCATATGAAAGATTAGAAATAAAATTTTATGTATTACTTTTTTATTTCATAGGAAACCAACGCTTTCATACATTAATTCAACAAGGTATTTCCTATGAAATAAAAAAATGGAAATCCTATATCCACAAGATTTCCACAAAATAAAAAAAGCACGAGACGGGATTCGAACCCGCGACCCTCGCCTTGGCAAGGCGATACTCCACCACTGAGCCACTCGTGCAAAAAGCGGGTGATGGGAATCGAACCCACGTATCCAGCTTGGAAGGCT
>DVIZ01000060.1 GCA_018710905.1 Candidatus Scybalomonas excrementigallinarum
TAATTATTTTCCATACTATAAGTATAGCATATAATATGTACAAAATAAAGATAAACATACACAAAAATTTAAAATAAATAGTGCTTTCATCCTACCCCTAAAGGAATGGGCTTTTCGTACTTAAATTGTAATTTACTTTCCTTCTATCACACAGGTGTGATCAATAGTTACTATAGGTGATAAATTAAATTTTGTCGTTCTTTCTCACTTGCTCCATTATATCATGAATATAAAATAGTAACAATAAATATCGAGATAATTTAACATAAATAATAAAATATTTCGATATAAATGTGAAAGTTATATTATTATTAAAAATAATTCTCGTTTAATCATTAAAAATATCCATATTACTTTCCAGTTACAATTACTAGTGAAAAAATATTAGAAAAATATGAAATTAAGTAGCGTGTTAAGAATTTATAAAGATTGTAAATTTAATAGAAGTCATTTTAGGATTTTATTACCAATTTATTCATTAAATGGAAAATGGAGAATTAAAAAAATTATAGTTGATCAAATTAATCGGGTATGCTATTATTTGGAATCGAATGAAAATAATGAATGTATGAAACAAAAAAATGTATTAATAATGAATGTATTTTAATGATTTGTGTACGAGGAGAATGTAACAATATGAGAAAGAACAAGAAAGTAATTTCATTTATGATATTATCTGCCATGGCTTTAGCATCTGTCACATCCGTTTCTGGTGCTACAAAGTCGAATATGAAGACAAAGACAATTGCTGTTGGGGATACTGTGAATCAATTAGAAGATAGTACAGAAAATGCAGCAAATTATAAATGGATTAGTAGCAATAAAGCAGTGGCTACCGTGAATAAAAAGGGAGTTGTAACAGCGAAAAAAGAGGGAACAGCTGTTATTACTGAAATTTCTAAAGTTGGAAAAAAAGAAAAGAGAGTGCTCACTACTTTTAAAGTAGTTTCATTAAAAAAGCAAGGAACAAAAACTGTTGTAGCAGGAGAAAAGCTTCAGTTAAGTAAGAAGCAATATAAGGGTGCTACTTATCAATGGACAACAAGTGATCGTTCTATTGCGACTGTGAATAAAAAAGGAGAAGTGATTGGAAATGGACAGGGGACTGCCGTTATCCGTTGTTATGCACAATCTTCTAAGAAAAGCTACATTGCTCAGTATACGATTAAAGTAAATACAGAGAAAAAAGTAGTGACACAATCCCAATTAACAGAAGCATTAAGCAATGATAAGTTAACAAGCATTGTAATTGAAACAAAAAAAGATGTGGATTTTGTGGTACCTGAAGGGGAGTATATGAATATAGATCTTTCCGTTAATGCACCAAATGCTGATGTAGAAAATCATGGTGTTTTTAAATCGATTAAAATTCTTATGATTAAACCAAATACTTGGCATGAAAAGGCAAATGGAAATAAAATTGTAGTTAAGGCATTACAAGCAAGAATCGTTGTAGAAGACGGTGCCAATGTTGATGCAGTGAAATTGGCGAAAAAGAATGCAGAATTAAAGGTTGAAGTAAATGGAAAAGTAGGAGAATTACAGGTAGGAAATTCTAAGACTGTTTCTGTAAAAGCCAATGGAACGATTGAGAAGTTATCAGTAAATGGGACAACGGATGTAAAGGTAGAAGCCAATGGTTCTGTAAAAGAAGTAGCTGTAAATTCAGCAGCTAAGGTAGATTTAAGTGGGAATACAAAAGAAGAAATCCCTGTTTCTGTTTCAGAAAATGCAAAGGGAGCAAAAGTAAATACTGCTGTAAAAGTAAAAGTGGATACAAAAGTAAATGTGGAGGTTTCTTTAGAAAAAGGAGCAGAGGGAAGCGCTATTAAAGTATCCGATGATAAAGTAGCAGTAGCAGTCAAAAATGAAACAACAGATAAGGTCATTGTTTCATCACCTTCAGGTGAGAAGGAGATCCATGCAAATGGTAGCAGTTCTTCCAATGAAGAGAATACAGTAGACTCTTCCGATAGTGCGAACCAAGGAAATGGCGATACGGGAAGCAATAACAATAACTCTAGCTCGAATGAAAGTAATGGGAACAATGGGAATACATCAACAGATACAGGAAATTCTCAGACGATGGCACAACAAAGTGGCCTTCAAATTGTCAATGTAGAATCTGTGGAGAATGGAAAAGTGCGTTTGACTTTAAATAAAGCATATCCTGAATTAAAACAAGAAATGCTTTCTATCATTTGTACAACAGGTGGCTCTGATATGACAATACAGAGACTCGAACCAAGCAGTGATTATAAGACATTTGATATTATTACAGCATATTATGATGATAATGGTTATAGTTTAGCGATTGTGTTCTCTGATAATAGTTTGATCGAAAAAGAATTTGTTTCTAAATATGATTGTCCAAGCATTGAGATTGCAGAAGTGAAACGAATCAGCGAGGATAAAGCGGTTATTACTTATACTTCTGATGAAGTTGGAAGCTTTTATTACATAGTAAAAGAGGATACTTCTTCAAAAACTCGCTCTTATAGTACAAAGACTGTGCATACAGTACCAAATGAGTTAGATGGCATTACAGAATCTGATATGATAAAAAATGGAATAAAAGTTTCTATGACAAATCGAGATAATAAAGTAGAAATCACTGGATTAAATAAAGATGTTTCTTATCAATTCTATTATATGGCAGAGGATCAGAATCAGAAAACAACATTGATTAAACGTCTAACAATTACTAATGAAGTATCAAAGGAAGATACTTCAGATATCACAATTACAGATGCAAAATTAATATTCGTTCCTGCTAAAGGAAATACAGATCTTATGGAAACAAGATTTTATTTTGATCTGACATTAAGTAAACCTACAGAAGAAAAGTTAACAGTAGATGCTTTTTCTGTTGTTTGTCCTACAAACGGAACTATGACACTTGATACAGTAGAATCAAGTGATAATCAACATTATCGCGTTTATATGAAAAAAGGTAGTATACCAAAAAGTAATAATGTACTAAAATATACAGTAAGATTTTCAGATGGCACATCAACTTCAGCAGGCTTTTATGCAGATTATGAAGAACCTAGAATTAGTAGTTATTCTTTTAAAAGAACAGGAGAAACTACAGGAGTTTTAGAATTTACATCAAATGAAGAGGGTTACTTATATTATAAATTTTTGACACAAGATGATGTACCACAGGATATTTCAGTGAAAGATCCAAGTAAGGTAACAACAAATGGAACAAAGCTTTCTATTAAACAAGGTGGAAATTATATTGAGGTAGAAAATGTAGAGGGCGATTATATATGTCTTGTAACAGAAGATGCATTGGGAAATCAAATGCTAAATTTCCTACCTATAGAGGTTCCGAAATATGTAGAAACTGAAGAACCAAGTGAAAATAATATCTTTACTCTTTCTGTGGATGGTTTAGGCTCTGAGTGGAATCCAAATGCTGAAGGAGGGTATGGTACAACGGTTACATTAGTACCACAAGCAGGTATTAGTCTGGATGCAGAAACAATTACAATTATAGGAAATGGTGCAAGTTATACCCGGGCGAATAAAGGAATTTTCGGATATGAAGGTGGACCACAAAGATTAATTTTAAAATTAAATGCTAAATTAAAGGCAGGAACTTATAAAGTCATAGCAACTGTTGGTGAAAAAACAGGAACAATAGAATTTGAGATTAAGTAAACTATGAAGTTGATATTTAACTAAAATATTAATTTCAATAAGAAACTTTAAAGGAAATTCATCTTAGTTTAATTTTATAATGAATATCATGTAATCATATTATAATGAAAGTTGATTCCATGATAATATTTAGTTGGAGTGGATTGGTTTTACAATCTGCTCCTTTTCTCCATCATATCTCCAAATTTCCATGATAAAGTGAAATATCGAATAAAAATAAGAAGGGAGTTGTTCATTTCATCATGGCAATCAAGCAAACGGTATTTACCATTGGCGGTATGACTTGTGTAAATTGTGAGAATAAGATTGAACAGCAATTAAAACAAAAAAAGGAGTAAAAGACGCCACAGTTAGCTACAATAAAGGAACAGCTGTGATAACATTTGATCGAGAAGAAATTAATGAAGAACAGATGATACAAGTGATTGAACAATTGGACTATGAAGTGGTTCGAGCCAGTTTTCAAAAAAGACAAAAGAATGAAAAAGAAGAGTTTAATAAAAAAAATACATGGAATCAAGTCGTTGGAGTTGGAATCTTATTACTTGCTATCTCTGTTTTGATGAAACAATTAGGATTATCTAGAATCTTTAATGCATTCCCTCAAGTAGAAGAAAATATGGGATATGGGATGTTATTTCTAATCGGATTAGCCACCTCGGTTCATTGTATTGGAATGTGTGGGGGGATCCATTTATCTCAATGTCTATCTTATCAAAAAAATTCAGAGGAACAGAGAAATGGTGAAAAGGGGAAAAAGAAATGGGCTACGGTTTATCCAAGTTTTTTATATAATCTAGGAAGAGTTCTTTCTTATACAATCGTTGGAGGGATTGTTGGAGGTTTTGGTTCCGTTATCAGTTTTTCTGGAAAAGGAAAGGGAGCGGTTCAATTAATAGCAGGGGTTTTTATGGTTATTATGGGAATCAATATGTTAAATATTTTTCCGTGGCTTCGAAAGTTTAACCCAAGAATGCCAAAAGTCTTTGCTCGAAAAATCAATCAAGGAAAGCAAAAAAATGGAGCATTTTTCGTAGGGATTTTAAATGGATTGATGCCCTGTGGTTCATTACAAGCAATGCAGCTTTACAATTTAAGTGCGAAAAGCCCATTCCTTTAGGGGGGGATGAAAGCACTATTTATTTTAATTTTTTGTGTATGTTTGTCTTTAATTTGTACATATTATATGCTATACTTATAGTATGGAAAATAATTATAGACATACAAACACAACAGTATCTTTGATAAATTATCATTTTGTATTTTGTCCTCGATACAGAAGAAAGATTTTTCTGATACCTAAAGTAGAA
>DVIZ01000061.1 GCA_018710905.1 Candidatus Scybalomonas excrementigallinarum
TAGTATTTGCAAGAGACATCCCCTTTCGTGAGTGCTGTAAATGGTTATTGTTTCATTTTCATTATACAACACAATGGAAGTTAGGTGTCTCTTTTTTTATGCAAAATCACGAACTTGCTCATTTATAGTTATTTTCTTTATTTTCCACATATTTGCTGACTTCCTCCTCGTTATTTCTCCGGACTTTGGATAAAACCGTCCTATTTTTAAATCGTTTTAATTTCTATATAAATACTTTTATTCTCCCCTTTTTTTCACTATCCTCCTTTATTTTTCTATCTTTTCCCTACATTTCTTTCCAGTAATTTACTTTTTTCGTCTTCAATATATCATTATTTTTAAAACGTGTCAATTTTTAAATTTCCAATTTTCCCATTTCACTCTTTATTTTTTCTGTTTTTCTTTATATTTTCTTTACTTTTTTTGTTATTTTTCACAAATATTTTTTATGACGTCATAATTTCTTTCTTTCTGTTTTAGATAAAAATAACAATTTTTGAAAGTTTATTACTTTTTCTAAAAAATATAGTATAATACTATTATGACAATTTTTTCGGTTATGTTAGGGAGTATAAGTTATCAGAAATTTAATGAATATATTGGAGTTTTTATGATTACGATAAAAGATATTGCAAAAGAAGCTCATGTATCCCAAGGTACGGTTTCAAATGTCTTGAACAATAAAGGGAACGTGAGCAGTAAAAAAATTAAACAAGTACTAGATGCAGCAGAGCGCCTTGGCTATATCCCAAATGAAAAAGCAAAGCTATTGCGAAAGGGACATACCGATACTCTAGCAGTTATTTTACCAAATATCACTTCAAAGCATTACTCAGATTTTTATTTAAGTTTTAAAGAATACGCAGAATCTCACAATTATTCTGTTATCCTCTATCTTACGAGACATAACAGTGAATCCCACGAGGCAGAAATTGCCCAAAAAGTCCGCGCTTCTATGGCTCTTGGCATCGCCACTATCACAAAATGTGTTTCTAATATAGAGAATCCTTATTTAGATGAAAATAATCATCTAATGGATCACATTTTATTTGTCGAACGAAAACCATCTTTTCCAGCTCCTTTTATTGGATTTGATTTTTTTAAGGCTGGATTTGAAATGGCACAAAAAGTAAATAAAAAAAGATATCGTTCCATCTCTTTATTAACAGGACGTTTATCCCTTCCTCATGAAGCGGAATTTTATTCTGGATTTATGAAAGGATTTGATACCCCTTGTAATTTATTTCACATTCAAACGGATCATTACCATAAGAAACAAAATATTTTTCGTCTCCTTGATGACGAAATGCCAGATGCTATTGTGACATCCAACTTTGATTTTGCAGAAGAAATTAAAAGCATTTTAGAAACATTTTTTGATCCAAAAACTTCTTTAGAAATTTATACACTTTCTTCTATGTTTACATTACCAGAAAGTCGTTTTACAAAATATGAATTAAACTATCGCCAACTAGGTAAATTATCGGCAGAATGGCTTATTAAACAAGTAAACGATAAGAAAAAAGACTCTCATAAAACATGGATTCTTGAAAATGATGGCTTTCGTCATTGGCTTCCTGAACACGATTTTGTTCCCGATGCAAAACCATTAAATTTATTATTATTAGATAGCCCTGAAACAAAAATTATTAAAAACCTTTCAAGACTTTACACAAAAAAAACAGGAATCCCAATTAATATTACCATCTCTTCGTATGAAGAAATGTATAGTAACTTTGATACGATTGGCAACCTCTCTATTTTTGATGTAATCCGTCTTGATTTTACTTGGCTCTCTTGGTTTGCTGAACATTTACTTTTACCACTTGAATCATTGGATTCTAACATTTTAGAAGTCCTTCCTTCTTTTTTAGAAGGAACCGAACATAAATATACGACGGTTCATAACCAACTATATGCACTACCATTTTCACCAAGTGCCCAAATTTTATATTATCGAAAAGATTTATTTGAAAATACCATCTATCGTCGTATGTATTTTGAGACATATAAAACAGAATTAAAACCACCATCTACCTTTGAAGAATTTAATCAAATTGCCCAATTTTTCACGAAAAAGTATAATCCACATTCCCCAGTCGAATATGGTGCTACTTTAACATTAGGATCTGCTGGTGTTGCTAGTTCGGAGTTTCTTGCACGCTTCTTTAGCATGCAACCAAACTTATATGACGAATCCGATCGTAATATCCATCTGGATTCTGAGCATGCAATTAAGGCTTTACAACTTATCGTCGATTTAAAACCATTTACAAATCCAAACTATTCCAACTGGTGGTCAAAAACAGCAACGGAGTTTGCAGAAGGAAATACCGCTATGGCGATTTTATATAGTAACTTTGCTTCGAACCTATTAACTCCTAATTCTCAAGTAATTGGAAAAACTGGTTATGCATTTATCCCTGGTAAAAATCCAGTCCTTGGAGGAGGTTCTCTTGGAATTTCTCGTTACTCAAAGCAACCGAAGGAAGCCCTTCAATTTATTAAGTGGCTTTGTAGTGAGCCTATCTCTTCTGCTGGTGCTTTATTAGGCGGTGTTTCTTCTTGCAAAAAGACCTATGATAATTATGAAGTTATTAACACGTTTCCATGGCTCACCTTAGCAAAAGAAAGTTTTTCTTGTGCTAGTGGTAAAAGACAACCCGATGAGATTCAAGAACCATTTGATGAAAGAAAATTCCTTGGCATTTTAGGTATGGCAATTAAAACAACCTATAGTGGTGCTATTTCTCCAACGGAATCTCTTAAAAATGCCCAAAAATTATTGGAACAAAAGTTCTATCAAAAGTTATAAATTAAATTTTATATAGGCATCCCTTATTACATAAAAGCACCTAATGATAAAGTTTATGAACTCTATCACTTAGGTGCTTTTTCAAACGATTGATACTAGACTTCCTCTTTCCTACTTTCTTCCTCATTCTCTATATTTTTCTCGTCCTTTACAAGATAAATCGGTCGATCCTTTACCTCTTCTAACAACACACCAATATATTCTCCCATAATTCCAAGGACAAGAAATAGCACAGTGAAAAATAAAAATAAGAAAAAGCATAGAAGAATCATGCCATTTCCTTCTCCATGCATCCAATAAGAGACCCCATAATAGACAATTAAAAAGAAACTTAAAATTCCAGAGATAATCCCAACATAAAGTCCTGCTCGCAAAGGGGTTTTTGAAAAACAAGTAAGCGCATCAAGGGCTGCATTAAATAACTTTTTAAAAGAATATTTACTATGACCACCCACTCGATCTTCTGCTTTGTATTCTAAAATCACTCGCTGAAATCCTACATTTTGAATATATCCTCTTAAATAGCGATTGACTTCTCGATACTTATTTCTCAAAATCTGTGCGACTCCTTTTGAAATGCCAAAAAAGTCCGAAACACTCTGTTCAAATTTCACAGAGGAAACGACGTTAAGAACGCCATAAAACATTTTTGAAGCGATATTTTTAAAAATCCCTGCATCTTTATTTTCTTTTCTTGCCATCAGCACAACATCGTATCCTAATTCATATTGTTGAATCATCCGATGAATTTCTTCTGGTGGATTTTGCAAATCTGCATCCATGCAAATAATAAAATCTCCTTCTGCTCGGTCAATTCCCGCAATCATCGCGGACTCATGCCCAAAGTTCCTTGAAAAATGTACAACTTTTATCCACGAGTGACTCTTGGCAAATTGGTTTAAAATTGCTGGACTCTCATCTTTACTTCCATCATTGACAAACAAAACCTCATATTCCCAGTGATTTTTTTCTTTCAACTGTTCTAAAACAACCTCAATTCGCTGTTTAAAGTGAAATAACACTTCCTCCTCATTATAAACGGATACAACAATCGATAGCTTCTTATCAGTCATCTCTTTGTTCTCTCCAATCCATTAATACTTTTTCTACTTGCGCTTTCGTTCCAACAGCTGTTCCTTGAATCATTTTTGGTTGTCCACCTCCTCTTCCATTTAACTGCTCTTTTAATAAAATAGAAATTTGACGAACGTCTTGTTCCTTGCTTCCAATACTATATTGAAATTCTTCCTCATCTTTCTCTTTTCGATTCAACACAACTCCAATCTCTGCCTTTTCCATCAAACAATTGCAAACTTCTCTCACTTCTTTTCCTGATAATCCTTCTGTTTCCATACAAGCAATTCCGTCTACAATCGGAGTCTGTTCTGCTTTTTGTTGAATCATTTGAAGACGTAAAGCAACTAGTTCATATTCTAATTTTTCTTTTTCTTCTTTTAATTTGGCTACTGTCTTTGCCACTTCTCCCACTTTTGCAGAGAGCATTTTGGATATTTCATGAACTTCTTCTTGTTTTTTTCCATAGTCTTGTAACGCCCATCGTCCTGCTAACATGGTCACTCGAACTCCTGTTTTATTTTTTTGAACAGAAATGACTTTTGCAAGACCAATTTCTCCAGTTTTTTGAACATGAGGCGCACAACAAGCACAGCAATCCACACCATCAATGGTCACAATTCGCATATCCCCTTGGATTTCCTTTTTACTCCGATAATCTATGGTTTCTAACTCTTCCTTTGTTGGATACGAAACAATCACTTCTTTATTTTCCCAAATAGCTTCATTGACTTCTTTCTCCAATGTGAGCAATTGCTCCATCGTTAAAATCCCATCAAAATCCATGGTCATTTCTTCTTCCCCTAAATGAAACCCTACATTTTGATAACCATAATGTCGATGAACAAATCCAGACATCATATGTTCTGCAGAATGATTTTGCATAAAACAATAACGGCGTTCCCAATCAATGGTTCCAATGACTTCTCGTCCTTCTTCTATCGACTCTTTTGTTTTATGATAAACAACACCATCTTTTATTTGGGTATCGAAAACTATAACTTCATCTAAAAAACCTCGATCTCCATACTGTCCTCCCCCTTCTGGAAAAAATGCAGTTTGATCCAGTACAATCTGATAATACTCTTTTTCTTTTTCACATTGAAGCACTGTGGCTTTAAACGTTTTATGATAGGCATCTTGTTTATATAATTGTATTGTTTCCATTTTATTAACTCTCTTTCCATCTCAAAATATCTTTCTTTACCATATCTTTTTATTATAGCGGATACCAAGTTAGATCACAAGAAACGGCTTTATAAAAAAGGAGAAACACCCTTTTTATGCTTCTCCTTTTTTCCTAATCAAAATTACTTTAAGGCTTTCTTGCAAGTTGCAAGTCAATGGTGTCATATATTGTAAATGTTCCACCATATTGATTTATTGTTTGTTCTATTTTTGCAAAAAATTCTGTTCTTATCTTTTCTTCAATTGCAATGTGGTCTGAGTATGTTCCCAGTAATTCAATATACTCCTTAGCCAAAAATGTTCTTGTCCTATAAAACATAGCGTGTCTTATATCTACAAAACCATATTTTTCTGCAATTTTAGCTCTCTGAATCGCCTGTTCTTCACTATATTCCGTTTCAGCTTTCACATCCTTTCCGTAGTATTCATAATAATACTTGGAATATAGCTTATCAATTTCTGCTGAAAGAGCAGGATTGCACTTATCTCGATGCGGATGATTGGCAAATCTTGCAAAAACTCCACCATGTTTCAACATATTATAAACTTTTGAATATCCAATATCTTCTGGTACCCAGTGGAACGCAGACGCGGAATAAACTAAGTCATATTGGGAATTAGGGAAAGAAACATTTTCAAACTTCTCAGTTATAACTGAAAAATTTTTATATCCCTCAAACTTTTTCTCACACAATTTTGAGAAGTTCTCGCCATATTCCACCGCTGTTAAGTTACATCCTGTTTTTAAAATTGGCAATGTTGCTTGTCCTCCTCCAATCCCCACCTCAACAACATGAGATGAACGATTAATAGGAATGTACTCAAAAAGCATTTTATAAAGGTCATCTGTATATCCGGGGCGAAGTTTTTCATATGTAGTTGCAACCGTATCAAATGTCCATTCTAAACCTTTCATTACTGGCATAACACCCATCCTTTCATCAAATCAAGTTTTATCAAAATCTTCAGTCTAAACATTATATCATTCCAATAGGAATTCATCTATCATTTCCATACTTTTTACGGAATAATAACAAAATTTATTAGCACTCACTTTTAATGAGTGCTAATTTCTTCTTGACATATAAATTTAAAGGTATTACAATAAAACTCATGAAAGCATCGCTTTCTTTTCATAACAAAAAATACGTGATTACTATATGGATCACACAATTAAAATATAAAACTTGATATAACAATGAAGGAGTGTTTTATTATGGCAAGTAAACAAGGTAGTTTATCTATTCATAGCGAAAATATTTTTCCAATTATTAAAAAATGGCTCTATTCTGACCATGATATTTTTATTCGTGAATTAGTATCCAATGGTTGTGATGCCGTTACAAAATTAAAAAAATTAGATATGATGGGAGAATTTACTCCTGCTGATGACGAAAAATATCGCATCGATGTCGTTGTAAGCCCTGAAAATAAATCCATTAAGTTCATCGACAACGGTCTTGGTATGACTGCTGAAGAAGTCGATGAATATATTTGCCAGATCGCTTTTTCTGGAGCAGAAGCATTTTTAGAAAAATATAAAGATAAAACAAATGAAGATCAGATTATCGGTCATTTCGGTCTTGGATTCTACTCTGCTTTCATGGTTGCAGATAAAGTAACAATTGAAACACTTTCTTATAAAAATGGCGCAAAAGCTGTTTACTGGGAATGTGATGGCGGTACGGAATACACAATGGAGGACAGTGATAAAACAACTCGTGGTACAGAAATCACTCTCTATTTAAATGACGAAAGTACTGAATTTTCCAATGAATTCCGTGCAAGAGAAGTCTTAAATAAATACTGTTCTTTTATGCCTGTTGAAATTTATTTAACAAATGCAGATGAAGAAAATAAAAAAGAAGACGAAGAAGCATTAGAATTCGATGGCGATACAAACGAAGATACAACAGAGGTTGTAAACGAAGATGGCACTGTTGAAACAACAGAAGGCGAAGAAGAGAAAAAAGAACCAGAAGCTCCAAAGCCAATCAACGACACAACTCCTCTTTGGACAAAACATCCAAATGATTGTACCGAAGAAGAATATAAAGAATTTTATCGTAAAGTATTTATGGACTTTAAAGAACCACTCTTCTGGATTCATTTAAATATGGACTATCCATTTAACTTAAAAGGAATTCTTTACTTCCCTAAAATCAATACGGAATATGATTCTATCGAAGGAACAATTAAATTATATAACAACCAAGTATTTATTGCAGATAACATCAAAGAAGTTATTCCTGAATTCTTACTATTATTAAAAGGTGTTATCGACTGCCCAGACTTACCACTTAACGTTTCTCGTTCTGCTCTTCAAAACGATGGATTTGTTAAGAAAATCTCTGACTACATCACAAAGAAAGTAGCGGACAAACTTTCTGGTATGTGCAAAACAGAGAAAGAATCTTATGAAAAATATTGGGACGATATCGCTCCATTTATTAAATTCGGTTGCTTAAAAGACGATAAGTTCAACGATAAAATGAAAGATTATATTTTATTCAAGAACTTAGAAGGAAACTATGTGACTCTTCCAGAATATTTAGAAGCTGGAAAAGAAAAACATGAAAACAAAGTCTTCTATGTAACAAACGAACAGGAACAGTCTCAATATATCAATTTATTTAAAGAAGAAGGAATGGATGCCGTTCTCTTAACTCATAACATTGATACACCTTTCATCACTCACTTAGAGAGCAGAAATAACGATGTGAAATTCCTTCGTATCGATGCGGATCTTTCTGATAACTTTAAAGAAGAAGCATCTGAAGAAGAATTAAAAGAAACAACCGATACATTAACAGAAGTTTTCAAAAAAGCATTAAACAAAGAAAACTTAAATGTATCTGTTCAGAAATTAAAAAATGCCAACATCTCTTCTATGATCACATCTTCTGAAGAAGGCAGAAGAATGCAAGAAATGATGAAAATGTATGGCATGATGGGAATGGATCCATCTATGTTTGGCGCTGGTAACAGTGAAACTTTAGTATTAAACGCAAATAATAACCTTGTTCAATATGTATTAAACAATCCAGAAGGAGAAAATACAACTCTTATCTGTGAACAGCTTTATGATTTAGCACAATTAGCAAATCATCCATTAAGCGCAGAAGAAATGACAAAATTCATTGCAAGAAGCAATCAAGTACTTTCTATCATTACAAAATAATGAGAAACATGTCTTATGAGTTTCTAACATTCATAGGCGGCATCAAATAGAAATGTAAGCATTTGTGCTTGACTTGTGCCTTATACGTAATAATAGAAAAAAAGGGGAAACATAAAAACGTGTTTCTCCTTTTTTTACTGTTTTTTATTCTATTTTGTTATTCCATTTCCTTTGACAATTTCCAGAATCTATTTCTAAAATCTATTCCTAGAATCTACTTCCAAAATCGCTCAATTTCTTCTTCCGTCAATTGATCCACAAACTGGATTTTTAAACGCAAGAAGTCTTCTAAGTCATGCAGCAGTCGATATAAAAAAGCTCGATTTTCAAATTCCTCTCTTACCGTTGGCAATGGTTCGTCTCGCATTTTGTCATATAAACTCTCTACATGCTCTAACAAAAGAAGTCCATTATTATATTCTTGTAAAGAACCGCTCACTTCTTCTAATAGTTCCGATATTTGATACGCCTGCTTTACAACTAAATCCATATGATGAATATTATCATAAATTCTTTTTAGTATAAATTTTTGACTCTTTCTCATTTCCACATATTTAATGAAATATCGGTTATCGGTTAATAGGGTGTTTTCTCTTCGTTCAAAAGAATATTTTTCTAACTGTTCTAACTTTTCCCCAAGGCTAATAAAACAATTGGCGTCATATCCTTCTTTGCTTTCTTTTAATAAAGTAACCGACATTTTATGCAAAATTCCTCGCATCATCTCTTCGACTTCTTCTTGTCCTTTTCGAATTTCTTCCACACTTCCTACCATATAACTGTTCATTAAAATCCCGATCCCAGTTCCAATAAAAAGCAATAATAGTTCATTTTTTATCCAAAGAGCGTTCATAGATTGTTCTGCATAAAAATGAAACATCAAAACTGTGTTCATAACAAGTGCTTCTTGTAACTCTAATATTTGACAAACAAAAGCAAACAAAAGTAAAAATATCCCTACTGCTAGTAATCCATATCCCAAAAAGGTAAAGCAAAGATAGGCAATCAAAAGGGCAAGGAAGAAGGCAATTATCCTTCTTCCTACTAACCGCAATGTCTCTCTTCTTGTATTTTGAATACTTAAAATCGTAATGACGCCTGCTGAGGTGCTATAAGCTAATCCAAGAAGAGCTGCAATAGAAGCAGCCAAAAATCCTCCAAAGGCAATTTTTATAATTCGAATGAATATGGCTCTTTTTTTCATTTCTTTGCCAACCAATAATAAATGGTTTCTACTCCAAACCCTGTTGCATATTGTTTTTGATATTCATAAATTGGCGTATCCACCCAAGCGGTTCCTGCAATATCTAAGTGAATCCATGGTTTTCCTTCTACAAAACTTCGAATAAACAATCCTGCTGTAATTGTTCCACATACAGGACCACCCATATTGCGAAGATCGGCTACTTTACTTTCGATCATCTTTTCATGTTCTTCTCCATATGGAAGTCTCCAGTATTTTTCTCCAGAACACTTGGATGCTTCTAAAAACTCTTCAAAGAGCTGTTCATTATCGCAAAGAACACCCGCAATACTAAATCCTAAGGCGGACACAACAGCTCCTGTCAAAGTTGCCACATCTAATACTTTACTCACCTTTTCATCTTTTACGAGATACGCAACGGCATCTGCCAAAATTAAACGCCCTTCGGCATCGGTATTTCCAATTTCAATTGACTTTCCACCGTAGGAAGAAATTACATCGCCAACTAACATGCTTCCTCCAGAAATACGGTTTTCACACATTGGAATCACAGCTGTTACATTCACTTTTGCTCCTTGCTTTGCTAAGGCATAGATAGCTCCTGCTACACAAGCGCCTCCCCCCATATCTCCACGGCTTCCTGCCATAGAACCTGCTGGTTTTAGACAGTATCCACCAGTATCAAAGGTAACCCCTTTTCCTGCAAGCCCGATAACGTCATCGCTTTCTTTATCGCCTTTATATCGTAATATTGTAAAACATGGTGGATTATCACTGCTATCTCCAACGGCTAATAACCCGTCCATTCCTTTTTTACGAAGTTCTTCTACATGGATAACTTCTGTTTCTATCCCTGCTGACATTGCAAACTCACATACTTCTTTTGCAAAATCTTCTGGTTTTAATCGATTGGCTGGGGCATTCACTAATTTTCTAGCAAATACAACCGCTTCAAATAAATTCTCTCCAAGAGCAATTTGTTGTTCTAATACACCACTCTCTACTCCTTTTATAAGAACTTCCACTGATTTTTGCTCTTTTTTTTCTGTTTTATATGTATTTTCTTCATAAAAACCTAAGCAAAATCCTTCTACCCATGTGGGGATAGCTTCTTCTCCCACCTCTTTTATGAGAAACTCTCCATCAAATAACGCTGTCTCAATTCCATAATTTCTACAAAGTTTTCCACATTTTGCAGAAAATTCCTTTAAAGCAGTCACATGAGAAAGGTCTTTATCCCCACTTCCGACTAACATCAGATTTTCTGTTGCAACAAAGCAATGCTCTAAATAATCTCCCTTAAAAAGGCGTGTTTCTTTTTCCCACTTAGTGTTTTCTTCTTTTTGATACCATAAAAATTGAATGGCATTTTTCTCTCGTTCCATTTCCACTCCATGAATGGAAATGGAATATAATACATCTTCTTTTACCATAGTATTTCCTGTTCCTTTCTACACTGATTCTATTTCTTTTCTCTATTATCATTCTAAACTGACACTCCAACGGCTAAAACACGTTGGGTTCTTATGTACATTCACTTCCAAATATACTCGAAAGTATATAAGACTAATGAGTTTCCATAAAACTTTTATTACCAAAGACACCTTTGTATCTATTAACGATAATACTAGGCTCGTGTCAAAACCTGTTTATAATTTTAAATCCCAATACTGCTTAAATTTTTATTACCTTTTAATCTTTCTATTTCCTTATTATGTAGTTTATAGAAATTATCAAATCTTTCATTACA
>DVIZ01000062.1 GCA_018710905.1 Candidatus Scybalomonas excrementigallinarum
GGGTCTATTTTTTATGTAAGAAATTATTTTGGAAATAGGAAGAAACTTATTGAGAAAATTTATTAATAGCGAAAATTTTTTGGGAAGAAAAAGAAAGAAACAGCCCATATATTATAGGAAAATAGCATATGAGGATAAGGAACGGTAAATAATTCCCTATATAAAAAAATGCTTGACTTTATTGGTTAGTTTGTGCTAACTTTTATAAGTGAACAATATTCAGTTTCAATGAACGTTTATCGATAAGAAAAGAAACTAGAAAAATTTAAGAGGACAAAGGAGAAAATCGATGATAAACAAACGATTGATGAAGGAAGTTCCTGAATCAAAACGCTATATCGGGCGACAAGTGTTATGCCAATGGATTATGTTGCTTTGCAATATTGTGATGGTATTAACTTGGAGTCAGTTTTTTAATCAGCTATATCAAGGAACAACAGAGAAGAATAGTCTATGGAAAGTGACGATGATTGCAGTTGTCTGTATTGCAATTCGTTTTTATTTTAGTAAAAAAGCGGTTAAAATGGGATTTTTAGCTGGAAAAGAAGTAAAACAATTATTGAGAGAAAAGATTTATCGCAAGTTATTAAGACTTGGAACATCATATCAAGAAAAAGTAGCAACTTCTGAAGTAGTACAAGTTGCTGTAGAAGGTGTAGAGCAGTTAGAAACTTATTTTGGTTCGTATTTACCACAATTTTTCTATAGTATGCTAGCACCTATTACACTGTTTATTGTATTATCATTTGTAAGTGTAAAAGCAGCGATTGTTTTATTAATTTGTGTACCACTGATCCCAATTTCTATTATGTGTGTTCAGAAATTTGCTAAGAAATTATTGGCAAAGTACTGGGGACAGTATACAAGTCTTGGAGATAGCTTCCTTGAAAATTTACAAGGAATGACAACTTTAAAGATTTATCAAGCGGATGAAAGAAAACAAGAAGAAATGAATAAAGAAGCAGAGTTATTCCGTAAAGTGACGATGCGAGTGTTAACGATGCAGTTAAATTCCATTACGATTATGGATCTCGTTGCGTTTGGAGGAGCTGGTATCGGTGCAATTTTAGCCGTTATGGAGTTAAGAGCAGGTCACATTGGAATCGGCGGTGCTTTAAGCATTATTTTATTATCTGCAGAATTCTTTATTCCAATGAGATTGCTCGGATCTTTCTTCCACATTGCTATGAACGGTATGGCAGCGAGTGATAAAATCTTTAAGTTTTTAGAATGTGAAGAAGGAAAAGAGAAAACAGAACAATTAGGAAAAGATCTTACAATTGGACTTCATCGATTACAGTTTGGATATGAAAAAGACCGCCGTATTTTAGATGGAGTTTCCGAAGAATTTGTTGCAGGAAAATTTTATGCTTTTGTTGGAAAGAGTGGATGCGGAAAGAGTACATTAGCATCTTTAATCTGTGGAAAGCATATGGAATACGATGGTTCGATTACGATCGGTAAAAAAGAAGTAAAAGAGATAAAGGAAGAAAGTCTTTTATCAAAAATTACATTAATTGGACATAACAGTTATTTATTTAAAGGAACTGTCCGATATAATTTACAGTGTGCTTTACCAAATGCAACAGATGAACAACTTTGGAAAGTATTAGAACAAGTAAAATTGGCGGACTTCTTAAAAGAGGAGAACGGTCTTGATACGGAGTTAAAAGAACAGGGAAGCAATTTCTCAGGAGGGCAAAGACAAAGACTTGCTCTTGCTCGAGCGATTCTTAGAGATACTCCAATTTACATTTTCGACGAAGCGGCTTCTAATGTGGACGTGGAAAGTGAAAATGATATTATGAGTTTAATTATTGAAATGGCAAAAGAAAAAACAGTCTTTTTAATTTCTCATCGTCTTGCAAATGTTGTTTTGGCGGATAAGATTTGTGTGTTAGAAAATGGAAAAATCACAGAAAGCGGAAGTCATCAAGAATTATTAGAACAGCATGGAAGCTATGAAAAGATGTGGAATCAACAACAACAATTAGAACAGTACGGAAAGGATGCATAAAATGTTAAAGCAATATTGGAAAACAACTTGTAAGATGATCGGTTTAGTAAAACCCCTCACTCTTTATATGATAGTAGCCATTTTAATGGGAATTGCAGGCTTTTTATGTTCTACATTTATCCCTGTATTTGGGGCTATGGGAATTTTAAATATCATTGGAATGGATACGGTTTTACCATTACAACAAATTTTTATCGCTATTTTAGCATTTGCGGTACTTCGTGGAATTCTTCGCTATGCAGAGCAGGCAAGCAACCATTATATCGCATTCCGTTTATTGGCATTAATTCGAGACAAGCTATTTCGCGCTCTTAGAAAGCTTTGTCCAGCTAAGTTAGAAGGAAGAGATAGAGGAAACTTAATTGCGCTTTTAACCGCCGATGTGGAACTGTTAGAAGTTTTTTATGCCCATACAATTTCTCCGACTGCCATTGCAATTGGAATGAGCCTTATTATGAGCATTTTTATTGGTAGTTATCATTTTGTGTTAGGTTTTTATGCGCTATTTGCGTATCTTGTGTTAGGGGCTTTTGTTCCTGCCTATGTAGCAACAAGAGGAAAAGATGTAGCCAGACGATTTCGAGATGCATCAGGAGAGCTTGGAAGCCATGTTCTTGATAGCCTTCGTGGCTTAGAAGAAAGTTTACAATATAAAATGGGAGAGAGCCGATTAAAAGAGATGAAAGAAAAAAGTGATCATCTTGCTTCTTTAGAAAAAAAATTAAAAGAAGGTATCGGGCACAATCAAGCGGTTACTAATACGATAGTTCTTGCATTATCCGTAGTGTTTTTATGGATTGCTATGCATTTTGTTTCTTATGGAAGTTTGGATTTTGGTGGAATTTTAATACCATTTGTTGCCTTTGTATCGTCTTTTGGACCAGTTCTTGCCCTTGCAAACCTTGGAAGTACATTACAGCCAACATTTGCAGCGGCTTCTCGTGTTTTTGAAATTTTAGAAGAAAAGCCAATGGTAGAAGAAGTTAAGAATGGAAATCGTCCAGAATTTACTGGTGCGAATGTATCCAATGTTAATTTCACTTATGAAACAAATGGGGATAACGTGGAGATTTTAAAAGATTTTACACTTCCAATTGAAAAAAATAAGATGATTGGTCTTGTTGGAAAGAGCGGTAGTGGAAAATCTACACTGTTAAAATTATTAATGAGATTTTGGGATTGTAATGAAGGAGAGATTGCGTTATCCGATGTATCAATTAAAGAGTGGGATACCGATTGGTTAAGACAGCAAGAAAGTTATATGACACAAGACACCCATCTATTCCAAGATACGATTGAAAATAACATTAAGTTAGCAAAATGGAACGCTACAAGAGAAGAAATTATAGAAGCTTGTAAAAAGGCTTCTATCCATGAGTTTATTTTATCGCTACCAAATGGATATGAAACACAAGTAGGAGAACTTGGCGATACATTATCTGGTGGAGAACGTCAAAGAATTGGGCTGGCAAGAGCCTTTTTACATGATGCACCATTCTTATTATTAGATGAGCCAACAAGCAATTTAGATAGCTTAAACGAAGCCGTTATTTTAAAATCATTAGTAGAGCAAAAAGCGGAAAAAACAGTGATTTTAGTATCCCATCGTGAATCAACCATTCGTATGGCAGATGAAATTTATCATGTCCACAATGGTAGAAGAAGTTCTTAGAAAGAAGAGGAATTATGAAAATAGAAAATGAGAGACGAGAAATAGAAGAAAAGCGCTTGGAAGAACAAGAAATGGTGGAAGAAATGATAGCCATTTATTGTAAAAAAAAGCATAGGACAAAAGGAGAATTATGTCCACAGTGTCAAGAACTTCTTACCTATGCAAGAGAAAGGGCAAGCAAATGTCCTTTTATGGAAACAAAAACATTTTGTTCTGCGTGTCCGGTTCATTGTTATCGAAAAGATATGCGAGATAAAATAAAAGAAGTGATGAAATTTTCAGGGCCAAGAATGTTGCTTCGACGTCCCCGTATGGCAATCCGTCATATGATGGTTACCATTGAGAGTAAGAGAAATAACAAAAAATAATGAAATTTATCGCTTTAGTGAAAAGAAAAAGGAGAATCGAATATGAAATTAATCTATATTTTACTGGGGTGCCTTTCCTTAGGACTTGGTGCGCTTGGAGTAGCGTTACCGTTATTGCCTTCTTTCCCATTTTTATTATTTGCAGGATTTTGTTTTGCAAAAAGTTCCAAACGGCTACATACATGGTTTGTGAACACAAAACTTTATAAAAATAATTTAGAGAGCTATGTAAGAGGAAAAGGAATGACGAAAAAGACAAAAATTCGCATTATGCTTTTTGTAACGATTACTATGGGGATTGGATTTTTTATGATGGATCAAGTTCCGGTAGGAAGAGTCATTTTAAGTATCGTATGGCTATTTCATATTTATTACTTTGTGTGTAAGGTAAAAACGATGGAAGCAGAAGCATAAAAAATTATTTTTCTCATAAAAGTCTTTTTTATACAAAATGTTTCTTATTTCGAGAAATCATATTCTATATCGATGGACAAAGAGGGGAAAAAACTTTATAATGTATTCATAGGGGTGAAATTGCAATCCGAATATTTTTCTTATGTAATGTATAGAATGTGAAAAAAATAACAGGAATGAGGAAGTAAAATGTCAATATCAGAGAAATCTTATGAGAAGTTAATCTCTTATGTGAAAGGAAAAATTCTCGATGGTAATTATAAAGCAGGAGATAAGCTAGAACCAGAGAGAGATTTAGCCTTAAAACTTGAGATCAGTAGAAATTCTGTCCGTGAGGGAATGAGAATTCTTGAGAGAATGGGAATTATTCAAACACATCAAGGATCTGGAAATTATATTACGACGGCAAAGTTTGCAGATACACTCACAGAAGTCATGTCGATGATGTATACATTAAATGAAATGGGAAATGAAGAGATTGGAGATTTTCGTTATACATTAGAATATGGTGCCATGTGTCTTGCTACAGGAAAGGCTACAGAGAGCCAGAAACAAAAATTGCTCTATTATATGGAGCAATTGGAAAAGTCAAAAACATTAGAAGAACAAGTTGCTAATGAAAAAATTATTCACTATGTCATTATGGAAGCATCGCATAATGATTATTTAATCGCTAATTTAAGAGCTTTAAATAAAATTATGGATATGTACATTCCAACGATGCGTTTTCGCGTGATTGATCGGCTAAATCAAGGGGCCGATGATTTAATGAATGCTCATCGTGGTATGGTGGAAGCGGTTGTAGAAGGAGACAAAGAAAAAGGAATTGCTGCTTTAGAAGCGCATTTTCGTCTCATTCGAGAAGCAGAATTAGTGGAAAAGAACAGAATAGAGTCAGAAGAATAAAAGAAAAAGAACGATATTACCTTGCTAATACAAAAAGTGATAATAAGCATATAATGTATTCGCAAGAAGGGTATCGTTCTTTTTATCGTTTAGACAAAATGACGATTTTATAAAAATTAACGAAAAATAATTCTAAACAAAACAAAAAATAAAATGGGAAAAAGAAAAAGGAGAAAAAAGGAAAAAATGGGAAGTTTTCGCCATTTTCCTGTTCCATGATGATGAAAAAGAATAAAAATTAGTATACAAAATATTTGTCTAATAAAAAAATAATTTTTTAACAATTTAGAAGTTTTCCACAAAAAAAAATCCAAGTATTGACAGAATCTGTGAAAGTGGTATAGTTAAACTATAAAAAGTGGTAGTACCAATAAATACCGGTATTGAATTCCGCATCAAAGTATTCGTATCAGCCTTTGAAGCGATTGGAAAACCCAACACAATAAAGAAAGGGAAATGATATGGTGATCATATTTTTGCTTGCGATGGCACCGATTATTTGGTTGATCATTGCATTAAGTGGATTGAAAATGCCGGGATATAAGGCATGTTTTATTGCCTTTGTTCTGACCATTGTTTTAGCATTACTCGTATGGAAACAGCCAGTGATGGAAGTGTTTACTGGAGCATTAGAAGGTATCGCTATGGCAATTTGGCCAATCTGTTATGTTATCATTGCAGCAGTCTTTGCCTATAATGTAACGGTACATACGAAGAACATGGAACTGATTAAACGAATGCTCACAAGCGTTTCAAAAGATGAACGCATCCTTGTCCTCATTATTGCATTTGGTTTTGGTAGTTTCATGGAAGGCATGGCAGGATTTGGAACAGCAGTCGCAATTCCAGCCAGTATGCTTGTTGGACTTGGAATGAATCCTGTTGTAGCAGCTGCAACTTGCCTTGTAGCCAATACAGCACCAACAGCATATGGTTCTATTGGTATTCCAACAACAACTTTAGCATCTGTAGCAAATGTGGATGCACAAAGTCTTGGAGAAGCCACCGCAATTTTAACAATTCCAATTTTAATTGTTACGCCATTTATTTTAGTCTGTATGACTGGAAAATCAGTCAAGGCATTAAAGGGAATGGGAATTATTTCGATTGTGTCAGGAGTATCCTTTGCACTGCCATATTATTTGACAGCGCATTTTATGGGGCCTGAACTTCCTAGCATTCTCTCTTCCGTATGTTGTATGGTTTTTACAGGGGTTGCTTCTAAGTTCCTTCATAAAAAAGAGGAGCCAGAGTATCAGCTGATTTCTCAAAAGGAAGATGGGAAAGAAGATAGGAAACGCCTTACCGTTGGAGAGATGATAAAAGCTTGGACACCGTTTATTTTAATTTTAGTTCTATTAATGTCTATGAGCTTAATCCAGCCATTACATGATGCTTTGGCAACGATTAAGACAACCGTTCCAATTTATTCAGGGGAAGGCGCTTCGCCATATACATTTACTTGGATTGGAACACCTGGAACGATGATTTTAATTGCGGCATTTATTGGAGGCTTTGTGCAAGGAGCTACGTTAAAAGAGTTATTTCAAGTTCTTTTAGCCACAATAAAACAGATGTGGAAGACAATTGCAACAATTGTATCGGTATTAGCAACTGCAAAAATTATGGGGTACAGTGGAATGATTACTGATATTGCAACGCTGTTTGTTACAGTGACAGGCGTTTTTTATCCATTGTTTGCACCATTTTTAGGTTCTATTGTTACATTTGTATCTGGAAGTGCAACAACTGCAAGTGTATTATTCGGCGGGTTACAAGCACAGACAGCAACGGCAATTGGTATGAGTCCTGTTTGGATGGCGGCGGCCAATACAGGCGGTGCTGTTGTCGCGAAGATGATTTCCCCACAAAATATTTCTATTGGAGCGGCAGCAGCAGATATGCAAGGCCAAGAAAGTTCTTTAATGAAAATCGTTATAAAATACTATATTGTTTATATTATTTTCCTCGGTATTTTAAGCCTGATTTTCTGTAGATTTTTATCGCTTGGTTTTTAAGAAGAATAAGCCTGAAAATTTTTTTCAGCAACGATATAGGAGGGATACAAAATGGGTACATATACTTACAATAAGGTGACGCCAGAGCTTGTGGAACAGTTAAAGGAAATTGTTCCAGGGAAGGTTTATACAGGAGAAGATATCAATGAAGACTTTTCTCATGATGAGATGCCAATTTATGGAAAGAGACTCCCAGATGTTGTTGTAGATGTGACAACGACAGAAGAAGTGGCAAAGGTTGTAAAACTTTGCTATGAAAATTCTGTTCCAGTGATTCCAAGAGGAGCAGGAACTGGACTTACAGGAGCGGCAGTTCCAGTGACAGATGGTGTTCTTATCAATATGGCTAAGATGAATAAAATTTTAGAATATGATATGGAAAACCTTGTAGTTCGTGTAGAAGCAGGTGTCTTATTAAATGATTTAGCACAAGATGCGGAATCAAAAGGTCTTTTATATCCACCGGATCCAGGTGAAAAATTTGCAACACTTGGTGGAAACGTAGCGACAAACGCAGGTGGTATGAGAGCAGTAAAATATGGATGTACAAGAGACTATGTTCGTGCAATGAAAGTGGTACTACCAACTGGTGAAGTTGTAACATTAGGCGGAAAAGTTTCTAAGACGAGCACAGGTTATAGTTTGCTGAATTTAATGATTGGGTCTGAAGGTACTCTTGGTATTATTACAGAGTTGACCTTGAAATTAATTCCAAAACCAAAAGAAACGATTAGTTTAATTATTCCTTATGAAAATTTAAACGATTGTATTTCAACGGTTCCGAAATTTTTCTTAAATCATTTACAGCCACAAGCCCTTGAATTTATGGAAAAAGAAATTGTAGAGGCTTCTGAAAACTATTTAGGAAAGAGCGTATTCCCAAAAGAAGTAGAAGGACAGCAAGTCAATGCGTACTTACTCGTAACTTTTGATGGAGATGATATGGAAAGCCTTGAGAATTTAACCGAAGTGGCAGCAGAAATTGTATTAGAGGCAGGAGCTATTGATGTATTAGTTGCGGATACACCTGCATTAAAGAAAGATGCATGGGCAGCAAGAAGCTCTTTCTTAGAAGCGATTGAAGCGGAAACAAAACTTCTTGATGAATGTGATGTTGTTGTGCCTGTAACAGAAATTGCAAACTATGTAGCGTTTGTAAATGGTTTAGAAGACAACTATGGATTTAAAATTAAGAGTTTTGGCCATGCTGGAGATGGTAACTTACATATTTATGCTTGTAGTAATGATATGGAAGAAGAAGAGTTTAAAAAACAAGTGGATGATTTCATGGAAACAATCTATAAAAAAGCGTCTGAACTTGGCGGTATGATTTCTGGTGAACATGGAATTGGACATGGTAAAATGCAGTATTTAGCAGAGTTTTCAGGAGAGACAAATATGAGATTAATGGAAGGAATTAAGCAAGTATTTGATCCAAAAATGATTTTAAATCCAGGAAAAGTTTGCTATCGATTATAAAGGATTACATTTAATAAGAGGAAGATAACATCAATTAGAAATCTTTCGAACAAGAAGATAGATGGAGGAAGAAGATATGGCATATTTAATTTCAGCAGAAGCACAGGACTTATTACAAGATGTTAGAAATTTTTGTGAAAAAGAAGTAAAAGAACAATGTAAAGAATACGATGTTAGCGGAGAATGGCCAAAAGAGATCTATGACAAAGCCATTGAACAAGGATATCAAGCTCTTGAAGTTCCAGAAGAATATGGCGGACCAGGACTTAGTCGAGTGGATGTAGCGGCTCTTATTGAAGAGATGGCAATTGCAGATGCAGGATTTGCAACAACCATTTCAGCAAGTGGTCTTGGCATGAAACCGGTTTTAATTGCAGGGAACGAAGAACAAAAGAAGAGAGTATGTGATCTTGTTTTAGAAGGTGGATTTGGTGCTTTTTGTTTGACAGAGCCAGGAGCAGGTTCTGATGCAGGCGCTGGGAAAACAACCGCTGTCAAAGATGGAGATGAATATGTATTAAATGGTAGAAAATGCTTTATCACTAACGGTGGAGTTGCTTCTTTCTATTGTGTAACAGCTATGACCGATAAAGAAAAAGGCGTAAAAGGAATGTCCATGTTTTTAATCGAAGCAGGTACAAAAGGGCTTAGCACAGGAAATCATGAAAATAAAATGGGTATCCGTACTTCTAACACTTGTGATGTCGTATTGGAGGATTGCCGTATCCCAGCTTCTAGTTTAATTGGGGAAGAAGGAAAAGGATTCAGCATCGCCATGAAAACATTAGATCAGGCGAGAACATGGATGGGATGTGTTGCCACTGGTATTGCTCAAAGAGGTATTAATGAAGCGATTGCTTATGGGAAAGAAAGAATCCAATTTGGAAAACCAATTATTAAAAACCAAGCATTACAATTTAAAGTAGCAGATATGGAAATTAAAACAGAAGTAGCTCGTCAGATGGTAGCTCATGCATTGACGAAGATGGATCTTGGATTGCCACATAGCAAAGAATCTGCAATTGCAAAATGTTATGCCTCTGATATTGCAATGGAAGTTGCATCAGAAGCGATACAGATGTTTGGTGGATATGGCTATAGCCGTGAATATCCAGTGGAAAAATTACTTCGAGATGCTAAAATCTTCCAGATTTTTGAAGGAACAAATGAAGTACAAAGAATTGTTATTGCCAATAATGTCATTGGAAAATAAGAAAAAGCTCGTTTTGATCGTTTCCTAATTATATTGTAAGTCTGTTTGTTTGCGTGGAAAGCATAGAGTAAAGGAGCGTGAGTCCACGTTTCTTATCTATCTCACGTTAAAACTCAAATTGAGTTCAGACGAATTTCTAATAAATAAAAAGTGTGAAAAAGAAAAAGCCCGACAAAATTGTCAGGCTTTTTCTTTTTATCTTTTCTTTACGCAAAGCGTGTTTCTCATCATTTTGATGCTTCTTGTTCTAACATTCCCATTGCGATTTTTTCACTTGTAATTGGAAGTTCACGAACCCATACACCAGTTGCATTTGCGACCGCATGAGCGATAGCAGGAGAAGGGGTATTAATAACAATTTCACCGATTGATTTTGCACCAAAAGGTCCTGTTTGTTCATAACTGCTCTCTAATTCAACACGAATAGTTCCAACATCAAGACGAGATGGAATTTTGTATTGCATAAAGGAGTTATTGCTTAAAACACCTTTCTCTGAGTATTGAATATTTTCTGTCATTGCCATACCGATTCCCTGTGCTAATCCACCTTCTGTTTGCACACGAACGAGGTTTGGATTTAAAGGAGTACCGCTATCAACAACAGCAACATAGTCGATAAGTTCATAAGTACCTGTTTCTTTATCCAGTTCAATTTCAGCCATACCAACCATAAATGGTGGAGGAGAAACAGGAGAGCTATGGCTTACTGTTACCTCAAGAGCTTGTTCGTTTCCGCACATAGATTTTGTTGCAATATCCATTAAGGAAATGCTTTCATCTGTTTCTGGATAGTAAACACGTTTTCCATCGAACTCTAAATCTTTATAGTCGCGACCAAGAAGTGGAGCTGCGAATTTTTTGAAACGCTTGATTAATTTTGTACAAGCTAATTCTACCGCTTTTCCTGTTACATAAGCAGTACTTGAAGCATAAGAACCAGAGTCATATGGCGAAGAATCGGTATCAGCTGCAAGAACAGTAATATCTTCTAAATCACAATTTAAACATTCTGCTGCAATTTGAGAAAGAGTAGTATCACAACCAGTACCCATGTCAGCAGAACCGAATAACAATGTGTAAATACCATCATCATTTAATTTAATCGTAGCAGAACCAACATCCACGCTTGAAATACCAGATCCTTGCATAGCAAGAGCCATACCAACACTTCGAACCTTTCCATTTCCAAGATCTTGATAAGGATATTTTTTATCCCATTCAATCATTTCTTTTGCACGAGCAAGACAGCGATCAAGAGCACAGCTATTGGCAGTTTCACCATAATAAGCAGGCATGATATCTCCTTGTCTTACCATGTTCATTTCACGAAGTTTTACAGGATCCATATGAAGTTTTGTGGCTAATTCATTGACCGCTGATTCCACTGCAAAAATACCTTGTGTTGCGCCGTATCCACGATAAGCCCCTGCGGACATTACGTTTGTGTATACAACGTCATAAGCGAAACGATAAGCATCTAAATCACGATAAAGAGGAATGGATTTATGTCCAGATAAACCAACAGTCGTTGGACCGTGTTCTCCATAAGCTCCTGTATTCGATAAGGTATACACATCAATGGCACGGATTTTACCATTATTCATGGCACCAACGCGGACGTGCATTTCCATCTCATGTCTTGGAGAAGAAGCGATTTGAGATTCTTCTCGTGTGAAAATCATTTTGGATGGTTTTCCAGTTTTCCAAGTGACAAAAGCAGGATATACTTCACTGACAGCGGTCTGTTTCGCTCCAAAGCCACCGCCAATACGAGGTTTTGTAACACGAATCTTTGATTTTGGAATACCTAAAGCGTTTGCAATAATTCTTCTAACATGGAATACGATTTGAGTAGAGCTAAAAATATTTAAACGGCCATAAGCGTCTATATAACAAGCAGTCCCAAAAGGTTCCATCATCGCTTGTTGATTTGCTTTTGTATGATAGACTTGATCAACGACAACATCGCACTCAGAAAGGATTTGATCCACATCTCCGTGACTATCCGTTTCAGAAGCACATAAGTTTCTCTTATTATCGGCACCAACAGGACAAAGAGAACGCCAATTTTCTTCTGGGTGGACTAAAATCTCATTGTCTTTTGCAGCGTGAAAATCTAAAAGGGCAGGAAGCACTTTATATTTTACTTTAATAAGTTTTAATGCCTTATTGACACATTCCTCAGTTTCACCTGCAATAATAGCAACAGGATCCCCGACAAAACGAACATGGCGATCTAAAATTTGACGGTCATAAGGACTTGGTTCAGGATAGGTTTGTCCAGCTAATGTAAAGCGATGCTCAGGAACGTCATGATAAGTAAAAATAGCTTCAATTCCTGGGATTTTTAATGCTTTATCTGTTTTTATTTCTTTAATAAGGGCATTTGCATGAGGGCTTCTAAGCACTTTTACAATTAAAGAATCCGGTCTTGCTAAGTCATCTAAGAAAAGCGGTTTTCCTTGCACTAATTGCATGGCATCTTTTTTACGGACTGGTTGGTTGATATATTTCATTTAGAACCCTCCTTTTTGTAAGCAAGAAATGCTTTAATTCCTCTTAATTGTCCTTCATAGCCAGAACAACGGCATAAGTTTCCAGATAGATATTCCTTAATTTCTTCATCGGTTGGATCTGGATTTTCACGGAATAAAGCGATGGCGTTCATAATTGTTCCAGGGTTACAAAAACCGCATTGTTCTGCACCTTGATCTGCAATAAATGCACCGAATTCTTCCGCTTCTTTTTGGAGTCCTTCTAATGTATCAATGCGAGCGCCATTTGCTCTTGCTGCTAACATAGAACAAGAAAGCACTGGTTTTTCATTCATAAATACAGTACAAAGACCACAATTAGACGTTTCACAGCCACGTTTTACGCTGTAACAGCCGTGAGAACGTACGAAATCGATTAATAATAAGTCAGGAGCAATTTCCTCTTTAATTGGTTTTCCATTTAAGATTGTTGAAAGAATCATTTTTTCTTACCTCCTGCTTTCATTAATTCTAAAACTTTTTCGCAACCGCGTCTTGTAAGCACGTTTGCAAGAAGTTTTCTATATTCAGCACTAGCACGCATATTAGAACCAGTTGTAATTTGTTTTGTTACATAATCGGCAAAAGCGTTAGCATTTCCTTGTAACTCCTCGATGAAGAAAGATTTGGAAACTTCTACAAGAACGGCTTTTCCCGGACGAGCGCCAATCACTGCACGATAATTGCCGTTAAGACAGGCTATGGAGCAGGCGAGAACAGGAAAATCTGTTTTGGAATTACGAACGGATAAGTAAGCACTTTTTAAAGGCGCTTTTTTGACAATTAAGCGAACAAGGATATCATTGTCTAAAGGTAAGTTTATAAAATCGGCTAATGATACAATACCACCTTTAAAAAGTTCGACTTGAGTATCAAGTGCTAAAAACATTGTTAAGACATCGGAAAATCCGTATCGTCCAAAAATGCTTCCACCTACTGTTGCAAGGTTACGAAATTGTACACCAACAATGCTTTTTACGCTCTCGGCAATTGCACCGTCTGTGTAGAGATTTAATTGTTTGTGCTGTTCAAGTTGACGTAGGGTAACCATGCAACCGATAGAAAACTCGTCTTTTGTTTCCTCAATTTTGTCAAGACCAAGCCCTGAAAGATCGATAGCTGTTTGGATGGTCGTATTGCTCATCTTCATCCAGAGCATACCTCCAATAATTCGATTTGAACGTTTTTGATTGAGTTCATACGCTTCAGAAAGACTTTGGGCTTTCACATAATTTTTGATTGTAAGCAATTTTGCTTCCTCCCTGATGGTTCATAAATTGAATTGTTTTGTGTTGCAAAGAAATACTAGAATACGGAAATTGTATATCCGTTTCACCAATACTACATTATATAGGATAAAAGATGGTTTTGGCAACAGAAAAATGGTCTTTTTATCAAAAAATGTTGAAATGGATAGAAAAGAGGGAAAGAAATATCTTGATTCTTTAAAAAAAGTGTGACAAAACATAGAAAACTTTACCTCTCATATTGAAGTATGATATAATGAGCGTTAGTGAGCAGGAATCGATAAAGTCTGCTTAGTACAATAGGGCAACATAAAGTGTTTGATTCGTTGCCTTCGCGCAAATAGGAACGTGAACAAAGTTCATGGTATAAAATAGTTCCACTACGACAAAATAAGGAAAGTTTAAAGAGGGTGTTTAGATGACTTGTCTTGAAGCGCAATCGATGATCACAACTTTTATAGAGGATCAGTTAGATGAGGAACAACTGATAGAATTTATCCATCACATGAGGAATTGTCCTGATTGCATGGAGGAATTAGAAGTCTATTATACATTAATGGTAGGAATGAAGCAGCTTGATAATAATGAGAAATTATCCAATAACTTTGCAAAAGAGTTAGAAGAAAAACTGGCTTATGATGAAGGCCGAATCAAAGGGCGTAAGCGAGTAGTGCTTGAAACGAAGTTAGGAGTTACAACTTTTATTAGCATTGTGCTTGTATTTGTGCTTTTTCAGCTAGGAACGATGATCCATAGTTTAAGCCGACCAAGTTCTGGCGCAGAAGCGGGAAAATATTATTATATGAAAGTAAAACCACATCTGTTTTATCCAGATGATTTTAAATTGCGTAATCCTTATAGCGGAACGAACGGAAAATAGGAGAAAAATAGCATGAAGAAAAAATTATTATTAGTGGATGGTCATAGCATATTAAACCGAGCCTTCTATGGCCTTCCAGATTTAACAAATAGTGAAGGGCTGCATACGAATGCAGTTCTTGGATTTTTAAATATTTTATTTCGATTTTTAGAAGAGGAAAAAGCAACTCACTTGCTCGTTGCCTTTGATCGAAAAGAGCCAACATTTCGTCATGAGATGTTTGGGGAATATAAGGGAACGAGAAAAGGAATGCCACAAGAATTATTAGAACAAGTGCCTTTAATGAAAGAAGTTTTAAAGGCGATGGAAGTTCCAATTGTGGAGCAAGCGGGATATGAGGCAGATGATATTTTAGGAACGATTTCTAGAGAAGCGGTAAAAGAAGGATTTCACGTTTCTATTTTATCCGGCGATCGCGATTTGTTACAGCTTGCAACCGATGAGATTTTAATTCGAATTCCAAAGACAAAAGCGGGTGGCACTACAGTAGAAGATTATTATGCAAAAGATGTATTAGAAAAGTATCAAGTGACGCCAGAAGAGTTTATCGATGTAAAAGGCTTGATGGGCGATCCATCCGATAATATCCCAGGAGTTCCAGGAATTGGAGAAAAGACAGCCACAAAGATTATTGTAGCGTATCATTCCATTGAAAATGCATATGCTCATTTAGAAGAAATTAAGCCAAAGAAAGCCAAAGAAAATTTAGAGGCTTTTTATGATCAGGCGTTGTTAAGCAAAAAACTGGCAACGATTAAATTAGACTGTCAACTGGAGTATCGGTTAGAAGATGCGATTCTTCAAAATTTATATACGAAAGAAGCTTATCAATATTTTCAACGATTGGAATTTAAATCCTTATTAAAGCGATTTGGAGAAGAAGAAAAAGAGGAATTTCAAGTACAATTGAGTGTTGTACAAGAGTTACAAGAGGCAGAACTGGTTTTTAAGAAGGCAAAGGAACAAAAAAAGATCGGTTTTTCTATTTTCCATAAAGGAGAGGCATTTGGCGTTGCATTGGCATTTTCAAGAGAAGAAGTATACTATATAGAAGCCGTTGGTTTTTTAACAAAAGATTATATATTAGAAGAACTAAAATCTATATGCGAAGGTGAAGGAATCTGTGCTACGATGGATTTAAAATCCGCACTCTTTGATTTGAAAATTACAGAAGAAACATCTGGTATTATGGATATAGGAATTGGCGCTTATTTATTAAATCCATTAAAAGATACGTATCACTATGAAGATATTGCAAGGGATTATTTAGGAATTTCATTGCCATCCAAAGAAGAACTACTTGGAAAAGAAGAAGTTTTAGATGCGTTTGAACATGGAGAAGAAAAGGCAAAACAAGTGATCGCATATTCTGCTTATGTTCCATTAGAAGCCGTGGAAGTGATAAAAGAAAAGTTAAACGAGACAGAAATGCTCGAACTTTATGAAAAAATAGAAATGCCAACTATTTTTGCTCTTTACGATATGCAAGAAAGAGGAATTGCTGTCAATAAAGAAGCATTAAAAGAATATGGAGACAGTTTAGTTGGAAAAATTACACAATTAGAGCAGTCCATTTATGAGCATGCGGGACAAGTGTTTAACATTAATTCTCCAAAACAGCTTGGGGGTGTCTTATTTGAAGATATGAAGCTTCCAGGAGCAAAGAAGACAAAAACAGGATATTCTACCAGTGTCGATGTATTGGAAAAAATAAAAATGGAACATCCGATTATTGATGAAATTTTAGAATATCGTCATCTTGCCAAATTAAAGTCTACTTATGCGGATGGGCTTGCGAATTTTATTCAAGAAGATGGAAGAATTCATGGAATCTTTAATCAAACCGTAACAGCTACCGGACGTATTAGCAGTACAGAACCTAATTTACAAAATATTCCAATTCGTATGCCGTTAGGTCGTGCGATTCGTAAAGTGTTTATTCCAAAAGAAGGATTTGTTTTTGTCGATGCCGATTATTCCCAGATCGAACTTCGTGTTTTAGCTCATATTTCAGGCGATGAAACTCTGATTCATGCTTATAAAAATCATCAAGATATTCATGCGACGACAGCATCCGAAGTTTTTCATGTTCCATTAGAAGAGGTGACAGCAGATCAAAGAAGAGAAGCAAAAGCGGTGAATTTTGGAATTGTTTATGGGCTTAGTGCGTTTGGACTCAGTCAAGATTTAAACATTACAAGAAAGCAAGCCACAGAATATATTGATCGCTATTTTAAAACATATCCACAAGTAAAAGAGTTTTTAGATAACATTGTAGAAGAAGCAAAAGAAAAAGGGCTTGTTCGTACTATTTTCCATCGAATTCGTCCGATTCCAGAACTTTCTTCTAGCAATTTTATGCAAAGAAACTTTGGAGAACGTGTGGCAATGAATTCACCAATTCAAGGAACAGCAGCAGATATTATGAAGATTGCTACCATTCGTGTCAATATGCGAATGAAACGAGAAAAATTAAAATCAAGATTAATTCTTCAAATCCATGATGAGCTTTTAATTGAAGCAAGTATGGATGAAGTAGAACAGGTGAAAAAGATTTTAGAGGAAGAAATGATGGGAGCCGCAGAGCTTAAAGTGCCTCTTGAAATTGGAATTAGCGAAGGAAACAATTGGTTTGAAGCAAAATAAATAGAAATAACAGAAGATCAAAATGCTTGTAAGGAATGGAAAGGGAGATAAGATGAAAGTAATAGGGATAACAGGCGGTGTAGGCTGTGGAAAAAGCTTTATTATGGAACAGCTACAAGAGCGTTATCAAGCGGGAATTATTTTAACCGATCTTGTCGCTCATGATTTAATGGAGCCGGGTGGAATGAGTTATCAAGAAATTGTAGCGTGTTTTGGAACAAAGATTTTAGAACCCGATGGAAAAATTAATCGGCAAGCCCTTGGAGCCATTGTATTCGAAGACAAAGAGTCTTTGTTAAAGTTAAATTCCATTACCCATCCCAATGTAAAAAAAGAAGTGATTCGAAGAATTGAAGAGATGAAAAGAGCAAAAGAAGTTTCCATTATTATGGTAGAAGCAGCTCTTTTAATTGAAGAACATTATGATGAAATTTGTGATGAGCTTTGGTTTATTGATGCCAGTGATGAGGTAAGAATAAAACGCTTAATGGAAAAAAGAGGATATTCGAAAGAAAAATGTTTTTCCATTATGTCAAATCAATTGCAAAGGGAGAGATTTTTAGAGCATTGTGAGCGGGTGATTTATAATGATAAAACAAAAGAGGATGCCATTGCGCAATTGGATGCTATTATGAAGGAAGTTTTATGAAAAATTTCAAAAAACTTTCTTGATAACTTGACTAAATTGTGAGAAAAGCCGTCAGAAAAATTTGTTAAAATGGCGAAGTTAGTGAGAGAATGGTAATTAGTATTGCCATTCTCTTTTTCCATATGCTATAATCAAAAATAGACTGTAAGAAAGAAGAGAGACAATATGAGAGTAACAAGTTTTGCCAGTGGAAGCAGTGGAAACTGCGTTTTTGCAGGCTCAGAGAACACCCATATTTTAATTGATGCAGGAATTAGTGCAAAGAAAATTGAAAACGGGTTAAAAGAACTAGAGTTAACAGGGAAGGATTTAAATGGGATTTTAGTGACCCATGAACATATCGATCATATCAGCGGAATTGGAGTGATGGCAAGACGGTATCAAGTTCCTATTTATGCAACAAGAGGAACGAAAAATGCCATTTTAAACGCCAAAAGTGTTGGGAAGATTGAAGAAGATTTGATTCAAGAAATTGTACCAGAACAGGATTTTTTCATTGGAGATTTGGTATTAAACGCTACGCCTATTTGGCATGATGCAGCAGAGCCTGTTTGTTATACAGTCAAAAAAGGGAAAAAAAAGCTAGCCGTTGCAACGGATCTTGGTGACTATAACGAGCACATTGTGGAAAAATTAAAAGATTCTGATATTTTATATATTGAAGCAAATCATGATGTAAAAATGTTAGAAGTAGGGCCATACCCTTATTATTTAAAACAAAGAATTTTAGGGCGACATGGACATTTATCCAATGAACGAGCAGGACAGTTTATTGAACAGCTTTGGAATGATAAATTAGAACATATTTTCCTCGGACATTTAAGTAAAGAAAATAATTTTGAGGAATTAGCTTATGAGACCGTAAAATTGGAATTAGAAAATAGCTCTGTTGGAAAAAGAGTAAAAGAAGTTCCAATTCAGGTAGCAAGACGGGATTGCCTGTCTGAGCTTATATACATTAATGAATAGTTTTAAGGAGGATTTGGACATGAACAAAACAGTCATCACAGTAGTGGGAAAAGATAATGTAGGTATTATTGCAAAAATATGTACTTATATGGCGGAAAATGGAATTAATATTCTTGATATTTCTCAGACCATTGTATCCGGATATTTTAATATGATGATGATCACAGAATCCGATTACGGAGTGAAAGATTTTCCTACGATGTTAAAAGAGCTAAAAGAAATTGGAGAAGAGATTGGTGTGAGTGTTCATGCCCAAAACGCCGAAATCTTTGAAAAAATGCATAGAATTTAAGATGGAGGCAAGTAATTATGATTAATATGAATGAGGTTTTTGAAACCAACAAGATGATTCATGAAATGAACTTAGATGTTCGAACGATTACAATGGGGATTAGTCTCTTAGATTGTACTGGTTCTTCCTTAGAAGAAGTAGGGGATAACATTTATAAAAAAATTACAACGAAAGCGAAAGATCTTGTGAAAACAGGAGAAGAAATTGAACACGAATTTGGAGTTCCGATTGTAAATAAGCGTATTTCTGTTACGCCAATCGCTCTTGTTGGTGGTTCTGTTTGTAATAGTGAAGATGATTTTGTTTATTTAGCACAAGTGCTTGATAAAGCGGCAAAAGAAGTAGGGGTTAACTTTATTGGTGGATATTCTGCTTTAGTGTCAAAAGGAATGACAAAAGCAGATGAGCTTTTAATTCGTTCCTTACCAAAGGCTCTTTCAAAAACAGAGATCGTTTGTTCTTCTGTTAACGTTGGTTCTACAAAAACAGGAATTAACATGGATGCGGTAAAATTAATTGGAGAAAAAATTATAGAAACAGCAGAAGCCACAAAAGAAAAAGATTCCTTTGGAAATGCTAAGTTTGTTGTTTTTTGTAATGCACCTGATGATAATCCATTTATGGCAGGAGCCTTTCATGGGGTAACAGAACCCGATGTTGTCATTAACGTAGGGGTAAGTGGTCCAGGAGTTGTAAAACGTGCCATTGAAAAAGTGCGTGGAAAAGATTTTGAAGAGCTTTGCGAAGTGATTAAAAAGACGGCCTTTAAGATTACACGTGTTGGACAACTGGTGGCAAAAGAAGCGTCAAAAAGGTTAAACGTTCCGTTTGGAATTATTGACTTATCTCTTGCTCCGACACCAGCTGTTGGCGATAGTGTTGGAGAAATATTAGAAGAGATAGGATTGGAATATGCAGGAGCACCAGGGACAACAGCGGCTCTTGCTATGTTAAACGATCAAGTGAAAAAAGGTGGAGTTATGGCATCTTCTTATGTGGGTGGTTTAAGTGGTGCTTTTATCCCAGTGAGTGAAGATCAACGCATGATCGATGCGGTAGCTGCGGGAGCGTTAACAATGGAAAAATTAGAGGCGATGACTTGTGTTTGTTCGGTAGGGCTTGATATGATTGCCGTTCCAGGAGATACAAAAGCGACAACGATTTCTGGACTCATTGCCGATGAAATGGCTCTTGGTATGATCAATCAAAAGACAACAGCGGTTCGTATTATTCCAGTTATTGGAAAAGGGGTTGGAGAAATCGCGGAATTTGGTGGTCTTTTAGGTTATGCGCCGATTATGCCAGTCAATAGATTTAGTTGTGATGCCTTTATTAAACGTGGAGGAAGAATCCCTGCACCGATCCATAGTTTTAAAAATTAACGAGAATATTGTTCGAAATCAGTGATTGGAGTGGATTGTTTTACAATCCACTCCTTTTTGTATGAAGGCAACAAGTGATATAGATTGTTAGAGGAACTGAGAAGTATGGGTGATTTTTTGAAAGGAACAAGAGATAAACGAAGAAAAAATGGATAAAATTTGTATAAACTTCGGAATTCCACACACAATAACCATAAGGAAAAGTGGAGGGCATTTTTTTCTAAGGTTTTCAGTTTTGGCATTTTGTGCTAAAATAAGAAAGAAATAAAAAAGATTACAACGTGTATTTCGTTTGTTATCGTATGTAAGAACAAGAATATTTTTGCGCAGAAAGCGCCTAGGGATGCTTTTTAGCGTTAGATTCTTGATGATAAATCACTTAGAAAAAGAGGTAAGAAAATGAAACGAGTATTAGAAGGTCTTGCACCAGCAAGAGTATTTGAAATTTTTGAGGATTTAACACAGATTCCTCATGGTTCTGGCAATGTAAAGCAAATCAGTGACTACTGTGTCAATTTTGCAAAAAATCTTGGATTACAAGTGCGACAAGATGAATTTTTAAATGTCATTATTGTAAAAGAAGCATCTGCTGGATATCCAAGCGATAAAACAGTTTTGATTCAAGGACATATTGATATGGTTTGTGAAAAAAATCAAGACAATCCAATCAATATGGAGACGGATCCATTAAATATTGGAATCGATGGAGATTGGATTCATGCCAATGGAACAACATTAGGTGGCGATGATGGAATCGCTGTTGCCTATGCCCTTGCAATTTTAGAAGATAACACATTAGAACATCCAAGACTGGAAGTTGTTTTAACAACCGATGAAGAAACAGGAATGGATGGAGCTATGGGGCTTGATGTGTCTGATTTAAAAGCGGAATATATGATTAACGTAGATTCTGAAAGAGAAGGCGAGATTTTAACAAGCTGTGCTGGTGGAAATAAGTCAAAAACACATTTACCAATTCAAAGAGCATCTGTAAAAGGGGAAGTGATGGAAATCGCGATCCGTGGATTAAAAGGCGGTCATTCTGGGGATCAGATCCATACAGGAAGAGCAAACTCTAATATTGTCCTTGGAAGAATTCTCTATTCTCTTTTACCAATGGATATTCGTATTGTATCCATGGAAGGTGGATTAAAAGATAATGCAATTCCTAGAGAGGCGCAGGCAGAAATCGTTGTGGATGCTAGTAAAGTAGACGAGTTAAAAGCAACGGTAGAAACTGTGACAAAAGAGTTACAGGCAGAGTTTGCCGTAACAGAACCAGAGCTTTCTGTTATCGTATCCCAAAAAGGAATCGATGAAAAAGAAGCAATGGATGCAGAAAGCACAAATCGTTCCGTTCGTTATTTATTCCATGTAATCAATGGAATTCAAACAATGAGTTTTGAAATTGAAAATCTTGTAGAAAGTTCCTTAAATTTAGGAGTTATGAGAACACTCGAAAACGAAGTGACTTACACGCATGCCATTCGCAGTTCTAAGGCTACATTAAAGGCAGTCATTACGGAAAAAGTAGCGGATATGGCAAAACTTTTTGGTGGTTCTATTACAACAAGAGGGGATTATCCAGCATGGGAATATAAGAAAGATTCAAAGCTTCGTCAACTTTTTATTGATAAGTATGAAGAGTTAACAGGGGAAAAACCTGAAGTGTGTGCGATTCATGCAGGTCTTGAATGTGGATTGCTTTCAGAAAAAATGCCATATCTTGATATCGTTTCTATTGGACCAGATATGCAAGGAATTCACACACCAGAAGAACGTTTAAATATTTCTTCTACAAAAAGAGTATACGAATATTTATTATTAACATTGAAGGATTTTTATAAATATTGTGAATAGGAGATGTTCGTATGGGAAAACGGTTTCGCGAGTATATAAAAAGTAAAGAAATGCTTTTTAGTATCTATGCGATTAGTACAGCTTTTGTTGTGCTATTACTCATCTATTTCGTCATGAATTTAGATGTGATCTTCCAGTTTGTTAGAACAGGTATACACAATTTTTTTGGATTACGGCACCGATTTGGATCGGTGCCGTTGTTGCATGGCTTCTTGATCCCATTGTCACATGGTTAGAAAGGAAGTATTGTTCTCTCTTTAAGAAACAGATGGGATTGTGTAAAAAATGCCGAATGATTGCAGTGATTTCTACATGGCTGATTTTTGGAGGTTTGCTTATTTTCTTGCTGGCATTTTTTGTGTATAGTATGAGCAAACAATTAAAAAGCGATGGTATGATGAGTATTAGTCGAGTCTTTTTCAGTTATTTTAGAAGTTTTTCGGAATCTTTAAAAGAAATGGATGAAGGACTTTCTAAATTAAATTTAGGCGATGGATTTTTAGTAGGACAGTTAGAGCAATTGCGAGGGTTGGTGGAAGGAAATATACGGCAATTTTTTTCTAATATGATGGTGCGTACAGTGAATTTCTCTGCCTATATGATAAAATTTGGACTTGGGATTATCGTTTCCATTTATTTTTTAATTGATAAAAATACATTTGTTTTATACGGAAATGTTATTGGACGAATTTTATTGCCTAAAAAGTTTTATGAAAAGATGAGAAGTTTTTATCATGATGCCGATGTCATTTTTTCGGGATACGTTCGTGGTCAAACGGCCGATGTTGTTTTTATGATTGTATCCATCAGCGTGTTGCTTGGAGTTATTGGTATTAAGTATGGAATTTTAATTGGCTGTGTAGCAGGGATTTGCAATTATATTCCTTATGCAGGTCCTTTTGTGGCTTATGCAGGAACAATTTTATTTGGATTATTAAATGGACAAGAAAAACAAGTGCTAATAGCGCTGATTTTTCTGTTTCTTTTACAACAAGTGGATGGCAGTTATATTGGTCCAAAATTAATGGGAAAAAGCGTTGAGATTGAGCCGATTTTTGTCTTTTTAGGAGTGATTCTTGGCGGAAGTATTCTTGGATTTTTTGGAATGATTTTAGCTGTACCGATTACGGCTTTATGTAAACTAATCTTTTTACGTTTCTTAGAAAAACGCTTAGTGCAAAGGCAAAAAGAAGAGAGAGAACGATAACTTACTGTGGGAAATAAAAAATATGCTTGACTTTTAAAAAAGTTTGCTATATCATTAAGACCATAATACAGAAAAAGCGTGGATAGAAAAGAGTAGTATTTTTGAGTACCTCAGAGAGAAGTCGGTTGGTGAAAGACTTTGGTTTAGAAAATATGAATACATTCTGGAGCTGCATACCGAAAAGAGATGAGTAGGCTATGTCCGTTTCGCATACGTTACAGTGCGTGGTGCTAGATGGCACTAATGAAGGCTATTATTGTGAGATAATAGTGAAATAAGGTGGTAACACGGTTATAAGTCGTCCTTTATCGTTTGATAAAGGGCGTTTTTTTATTTCCTATGAAATAAAAAAGCACTACGTGCGAACGATGCGCACTTTGTGCTGTGATACCACAAATAAATCTGCAAGTAAAAATAGGATTATCACTTGGGAGGACAGGCTTCTGTATTTGAATTTTGAAATCGGATGAATCCAATAAAGAGTCAAAAAGAAAGGAGCGAGTGTGCTTTACACTCAAGGAAGATGATGGAAAGAAATGTATATGACGTATTACAAGAGCGTGGATTTATTGCGCAAACAACACATGAAGAATTAAGAGAATTATTAGGAAAAGAAAAAGTCAAATTTTATATTGGATTTGATGCTACTGCAGACAGTTTAACAGCAGGACATTTCTTAACGGTTATGGCGATGATGCATATGCAACAGCATGGACATACACCAATCGCTTTATTAGGTGGTGGAACAACAATGATCGGCGATCCATCTGGAAAAGCGGATATGCGTAAAATGATGACAAGAGAGACGATTGAACACAATGCAAATCGTTTTAAAGAACAGCTTTCTCGTTTTATTAGCTTTGACAATGATAAAGCAATTTTAGCCAATAATGCAGACTGGTTATTAAATTTAAATTATGTAGATTTCCTTCGTGAAGTAGGAGTGCATTTTTCTGTCAACAAAATGCTCACAGCAGAGTGTTACAAACAGCGTATGAACCGTGCCGATAAAGGACTTACATTCTTTGAATTCAACTATATGTTAATGCAAGCATATGACTTTTATGTGTTACATGAAAAATACGGTTGTAAGTTAGAAATGGGTGGAAATGATCAATGGTCTAATATTTTAGCAGGTGCTGATTTAATCCGTCGTAAAGTACAAGAACCAGCCTTTGGTTTAACATTAACACTTCTTACAACAAGTGATGGAACAAAGATGGGTAAAACAGTAAAAGGTGCGGTTTGGCTTGATCCAGAAAAGACTTCTCCATATGATTTCTACCAATATTGGAGAAATACAGAAGATGCAAAAGTAGAAGAATGTTTAGGTCTTTTAACATTCCTTCCGATGGAAGAAGTAAGAAGACTTGGGGCATTAAAAGATGCAGAAATTAATAAAGCAAAAGAAGTATTAGCTTATGAAATTACAAAGATTGTTCATGGCGAAGAAGAAGCGAAAAAGGCAGAAGAAGCATCAAAAGCCTTATTTGCAAATGGTGGTATCAGTGCTAATATTCCAACAATCAACTACACAACAGATCAAATGGCAGAAGGTGTTGATTTAATTACAATGCTTGTGGATACAGGGCTTTGCAAAACTCGTTCAGAAGCGAGAAGAACAATTGAACAAGGTGGAGTTTCTGTTAACGATGTAAAAATTACAGATGTAAAACAGACATTTACTTCTAACGACTACAATAATGATGGTGCATTACTCATTAAAAAAGGAAAAAAAGGTTTTTATCAGGTAAAAGCCAATGAAGCAAATTCATAATGAGACAATAAAAAGAGTGATAAGATTTTATCGCTCTTTTTTCTATATCTTTCAAATTTCTTAAGAATTAATGTAGATATTAGTACACTTTTTTTAATTCATCCGTAAATGCCTTGTTGAAATGTGACAAATAGGATATGATAGTTGCAGAACAACGATTACATAAAAAGAAATGGAGAAAAAAATGAGTGAGAGAGTAGGGAAAAGAAGTAGCCAGTGGATTCCTTCTTATGCCATAATACCATTAATCTTTTGTCTTATGGTCAACACACTTGTGTACAATGGAAGTATGAAAATAAATAGCAATCGATATCACTACGATTTTACAACAAGTTTCGATCAGAAAGTACCTTTAATTCCTTCCTTTCTAATTATTTATTTTGGTTGCTATTTATTCTGGGTTATGAATTACATTTTAATTGCCAAACAAGGAAAAGAACATTTTTATCGTTTTCAGGTAGCGGATGTTTTGTCAAGAATTGTATGTTTTATTTTTTATGTTTTTCTACCAACAACCAATATAAGGCCAGAGATTGTTGGGGATGATATTTTTATGAAAGGATTGCAATGGCTTTGGCAGATCGATCCCGCCAATAATCTCTTTCCATCGATTCACTGCCTTGTCAGTTGGTTTTGTTATATTGGAATCCGAGGACAGAAAAAGGTTCCAAAGTGGTATCGAGTCGCTTCCTGTATTTTTGCACTTCTTGTGTTTATTTCCACACAGGTGACAAAACAACATTATATTGTTGATGTATTTGGTGGAGTGATCTTAGCAGAAGTTTCTTATTTTATTGGTAGAAAGACTTCTCTCTATCGATTGTTTTGGAGATTTTTTGATCGAATCAATCGATGGTTAGGGATAGAAGAAAGCAAAGATACGATGGGAGATCGTGTACGTGATGCCTTATGAGAAAGCGATAGAAAAGGAAAGTGAGAAAGATGAAAGGAAGAAAAAAGCTTATTGTAAATGTCTTATTTTTAGTTCTAATTTTTTCCTTCACCTTTTATGGACTATTAAAAGAGGAAGAATTATCGGATCTGATAAAAAGTTTAGAGCTTGCAAAAATAGGGTATTTAATTTTAGGATTAGTGTTTGTCGTCATATTTGTATGCAGTGAATCTGTTATTATTCATTATATGATGCACTCTCTAAACAGGGAGACATCTTTTGGCAGCTGTATTAAATATTCATTTATTGGGTTTTTCTTTAGTTGTATTACACCTTCTGCTAGCGGAGGACAACCAGCACAAATTTATTATATGAAAAAAGATGGGATTGATATTCCAACGTCTTCTTTAGTTCTAATGATAGTGACTATTGGGTATAAATTAGTTTTAGTTGTGATTGGAGCGTTTTTATTATTGTTTCAACAAAAATTGCTCCATCAGTATATGACACCCATATCAAATTTTTTTCTCTATCTTGGTATGGTTTTAAATGTCATTGGAATCGGCGGTTTGCTTTTTTTAGTATTAAAACCAAGTTTTGTAAAAGCGATGCTCTTATGGATACAAAAGCTTCTTGTGAAATTACATATTATGAAAAATATCAGTGAAAAAGTGATGGATTCTATGGAACAATATCATGAGACCGCTCAATTTTTTCAAACCCATTTAAAAGTTATGATGAGAGTCTTTTATTTATCTGTGTTTCAAAGAGTATGTCTTTTTTATGTAACCTATCTTGTTTACCGAAGCTTTGGACTTCATGGAGTTAGCGCTTATACGATTGTCATGTTACAAGCAGTGATTTCCTTATCCGTTGATATGTTACCGCTTCCAGGAGGTATGGGAGCAAGTGAGAGTTTGTATATGATTTTATTTGCCTCCATTTTTGGTAAAACATTTTTACTACCTTCTATGATATTAAGTCGTGGAATTAGCTATTATGCGTTGCTTCTTATTAGTGCGATTGTTACTTCCTATGCTCATTTGACAATGGGGAGAGTCGCTAGAAAACGAATGACGTTAGAAGGAAGCTGTGAAGATTGAGAATAGAAAAAAATAATAGAAAATACAATGGAAGGAATACAAAGAAACAATGGAAAAAAGAATAGGAGTGAGAATATGGCAAAATTTTATCATTTATTACAGGAACAGGCAATAGTAGAAGAACAACAAATGGAAAAAAGAGCAGAAGAAGATGTGATATTAGGAGTATGGGATTATACAGTTATTTTAACTTATATTAGTCTAGGAATTGCTTTTTTAGGAATGATACAGGCGATTGGTGGAAATATGAAACTGTCAATTTTATGTTTGGCACTTTCTGGTATTTGTGATATGTTTGATGGCAAAATTGCAAGAACGAAAAAAGATCGTACCCATGAGGAACAAATGTTTGGAATTCAGATAGACTCTCTTTGCGATCTTGTGTGCTTTGGTGTTTTACCTGCGATTATTACTTATCAGCTTAGTATGAAACATATTTTTGATATTAGCGTTTTAATTGTTTTTTTATTAGCAGGGCTTGTTCGATTGGCTCATTTTAATGTGTCAGAAGAAAAGAGACAAAAAGAGGAAAAAGGTGAGGTAAGAAAGTATTATCAAGGATTACCGATTACGTCGATTGCTATTTTTTTACCAGTGCTTTATT
>DVIZ01000063.1 GCA_018710905.1 Candidatus Scybalomonas excrementigallinarum
GGTCTGAATGGTATATACTGTTTTCTATAAGACATCATCCTTTGCAGGTTATTGTTTTCTGGACAAAAACAGTATACACCCCAAAAGGCGTGATGTCTTTAATTTTGAGCACTTTAAAGTAACTTTGGTGAAATTTCAAATTTGCTCATTTATAGTTAATTTACTTATTTTTTCTAGTAGCATTGGGATTGCCCATTATGGTGATGGAGTTTTCTGTTGGGCGTGCCAGTCAAAAAAGTGCAGCAAAGTCTTTTGATGTATTAGAACCAAAAGGGACGAAATGGCATTTATATGGATATGGAGCTATGATAGGAAATTATATGCTTATGATGTTCTACACAACCGTTGGTGGTTGGATGGTATCGTATGCAGTGAAAATGATAAAAGGTGATTTTGTTGCATTGAATACCGATGGTGTTAGTAATAAGTTCAGTGAGATGTTAGCCAATCCAGCGGAACAGATTTTATTTATGGTTATCGTTGTGCTTATGAGTTTTTTCATTTGTTCTTTTGGATTACAAAATGGAGTAGAACGCATTACAAAAGTCATGATGACTTGCTTATTTTTAATTATTCTTATTTTGATTGTTCGAAGCGTAACCCTTTCAGGGGCTTTCGAAGGACTCAAGTTTTATTTAATACCAGATTTTAAACGGGTAGCAGAAAATGGGCTTGGAGAAGCTATTTTTGCAGCCATGGGGCAGGCATTTTTTACATTGAGTTTAGGAATTGGCGCGATTGCTATTTTTGGTAGCTATATTGATAAAGAGTATACATTGGCAGGAGAGGCGTTAAATGTTGGAATTTTAGATACATTAGTTGCCTTTTTATCAGGGCTCATTATTTTTCCAGCTTGCTTTGCTTTTGGAATTTCACCGGATCAAGGGCCTGGGCTTGTTTTTATTACCCTTCCAAATGTGTTTAATCAAATGCCAGCAGGAAGAATCTGGGGAACGCTCTTCTTTGTTTTTTTAAGTTTTGCGGCTATCTCAACGGTAATTGCAGTTTTTCAAAATATTATTGCTTTTGCCGAAGATCTTTGGGGATGGAGTTTAAAAAAGGCGATTGGAGTCAATCTAATTCTCATTATTATCTTATCCCTTCCTTGTGTGCTTGGATTTAATGTATGGAGTGGGTTTGAACCGTTCGGAGCTGGAACTACGATTCAAGATTTAGAGGATTTTATTGTAAGTAATACATTATTACCACTTGGTTCTTTAGTATACTTATTATTCTGTGTGAGCCGTTATGGTTGGGGATGGGATAATTTTATTAAGGAAGCCAATACAGGAAAAGGATTAAAATTTCCAACAAAAAAATGGGTTCGCGTATATGTTACCTATATTTTACCTCTGATTGTTCTTGTGATTTTTATTCAAGGCTATTGGAGTAAATTTGTGAAATAAAGAGAAGAAAACGAAAGAGAATAAGTGAAAAAATTCATTTCTTCTCTTTTTTTTATAAAAGCTGGAAAGAAGACTTTTAGTAAAGAAAATGAAAAAAGTAATTTTTTTTAGTAAATATGGATGAAAAAATTCTGGAAAACAATAATAAATAAAATAGAATACAGAATATTATTCTTTTTGACCGTAAAAAGAAAATTAAAAAATGTTGTAATGAAATAAAAAAAGATTTTTGCTTGACATTCAAACTTTATTAGGATAAAATAATATAAAATTCAAATACAATTATAAATGCAGTGATAAGGAGTTGTTCTTGCAAAAAAACTCGGTGCAGAGAAGAGACGTTTGGTGAAAGTCTTAACGAGAATTGTGAGGAAGTAGCCTTGGAGCAGTGGTGCTGAACGGAGAGAAAGTTTCTTATTAGGTGTCAACGGATACTCACCGTTACAGGAGTACAATATAAGGCTGAGGTGAAAGGTTATCACTTTAGTTCCGTATTGGTTGAGAGCAAAACGAAAGTTTTGAAGTTAGGTGGTAACACGGATTGTCATTCGCCCTAAGCAAGAAAATGCTTGGGGCTTTTTTATTTCACAAGAAACACATTGTTACATTAATGTGTAAAAGTATTGGTTTCCTATGAAATAAAGAAGCACTACGTGCAAAAATAAAAAACAAAGATGATGGAGGAACGTTTATGAAGATTACTGGAGCAAAACATTTTGTAAAAGCGTTAAAGTTTGAAGGTGTTGACACCATTTTTGCTTATCCAGGAGGATATGTCAACGATATTTTTGATGAGTTAACACATCAAGAGGATATCAAACTTGTGTTGCCAAGGCATGAACAAGCGCTCGTCCATGAAGCAGATGGATATGCAAGAGCCACGAAAAAACCGGGAGTTTGTATTGTGACAAGTGGTCCAGGGGCTACTAATATTGTTACAAGTCTTGCAACTGCCATGTATGATAGTGTCCCTCTTGTTTGTTTTACTGGTCAGGTACCAAGAGAGCAGATTGGAAATGATGCTTTTCAAGAAGTAGATATTGTGGGAATTACAAGAAGTGTTACAAAACATAGTGTGCTTGTAAAAGATCGGGATGAACTTCCAAGGATTCTAAAAGAGGCATTTTATATTGCCACAACCGGTAGGCCTGGACCAGTGCTTGTAGACCTTCCAGCCGATGTGATGAAAGAAATTCGAGAAGAACATTTTCCAAAAAATGTAAATATTCGGAGTTATAAGCCTAATACAGGTGTACATATTGGACAATTAAAAAGAGCAATAACAGAGCTAAAAAAGGCAAAGCGTCCTATCTTTTTAATCGGTGGTGGTGTTACGATTGCAGGAGCAGAAGAAGCGTTAAGGCAGCTTGTGGAAAAGACAAAAGTTCCAGTAATTACGACGATTATGGGAAAAGGAGCGATTCCATCGGATCACGAATTTTATATAGGAAATAGTGGAATGCATGGTTGTTATGCTTGTAATATGGCTTTAGAGGAATGCGATTTGATTTTTTCCATAGGAGCCAGATTTAGTGACAGAACAACGGGGAATTTAAGCAACTTTGCTCCAAAAGCAAAAATTGTTCATATTGATATTGATACGGCCTCTATTTCAAGAACGGTAAAGGTGGATATTCCGATTGTGGCAGATGCCAAATTAGCTATTGAAAAAATGCTTCCAATGGCGGAAAGTGTGGAACGGCCACAATGGATAGAGCAAATTAAACAATGGCAAAAACAGCATCCACTTCCAAAATGGGATAAGGAAAAAGCGTTTGGACCAAGAGTGATTTTAGAAGAAATCAATAAAATAGAGGAAGACATGATTGTCGTAACCGATGTTGGACAACATCAAATGTGGACGACTCAGTATTTAGAAATGAAAGGAAATCGTCGCCTTATTATGTCAGGAGGACTTGGAACGATGGGCTATGGATTTCCAGCAGCCATTGGAAGTGCGATAGGTTGTCCAGACAAACGAGTGATCTGTATTACGGGGGATGGGGGATTCCAAATGAATATGCAAGAGATGGCAACCGCTGTTTGCTATGGGATTCCTGTAACCGTTATTTTAATGAATAATCATTATCTTGGTATGGTGCGACAAATGCAAGAACTGTTTTTTAATCAGAGATATTCTTTAACAAGATTAAAAGGAAATAAGGCGTGTACGTATCCAGTGGATTTGGATTTAGAAAAAGAAGAATATGTTCCAGATTTTGTTACATGGGCAAAAAGTTATCATGTAAAAGGTTTTCGTGTGAAAACAAGAGAAGAATTAGTAGAAGCGTTATATGAGGCAGAAACAGTGACGGATCGTCCAACACTGATTGAATGTATGATAAGTCCAGAAGAGTTGGTGTATCCAATGGTAAAAAGTGGAACATCTTTGTATGATATGATTTTGGAGGAAGAATAGATGAAAAAAAGATGGCTTTCTTTATATGTAGAAAATGATTCTGGTATTTTAGCAAAGGTCTCAGGATTATTTGCAGGAAAAGGATATAATTTAGAGAGTTTGACTGTTGGGACGACCGAAGATCAAACGATTTCTCGTATGACCATTAGTTTGTTAGGAGATGATGCTACTTTTGAGCAAATTAAAAAGCAATTAAATCGTATGGTTGGCATTATTAAAGTAATCGATATGACGAGCATTGGGATCCATAGTAGAGAAGTTCTTTTAATGAAAGTGATTTGTCATAAAAAAGAAGAAATTGAAGAAGTGTTTCGCATGGCAAGTGTGTATGGTATGACGATAGCAGAATATAATGGAACTGAGATTTTATTAGAGGCCATTCATCGGGATAAGCAAAATCAAAGGATTATTGAACAATTTAAGCGATTTAAAAATATTGAGATTGTGAGAAGTGGAAGTGCGGCTATTGAATGGCAACCAAACTGGAAAAAGGATGAAGAATAAAGGCTGAGGAATGCTCTCTTATAAAAGACATTTTCTTTTGATAGAAAAGCTATGGATGGAAAAGGCTTCTATAGAAAAAGATGTTTTTTATTAGGAGAGCATTTTTGTCTTGTAGATTGTATTTTGTTCCATCCGAAATTCTATTTCCTATTTTTGCGGAATCTGCTTGACGAATTGAGAAATTAGAAACTATACTAAGAATAAGAAGATTCGGAAAGGAGGCAGAACTTATGAAACGAAAATTATATAAAATGATATCTTTTTTTGGAGTTTGTTTTTTATTACTTTTTGTTGTAGGATGTGATTCTAAGAAAGAAGAAGTGAGTCAAACAATTACATTTCCGACCATTATATACAAAAACCAAAGTTATAAAAGTGGATACGATGATAGTAATTTGCTTGATAAACTGCCTCGTGGATTTAAAGCGATAGGGAAGATAAAAGGAGTAGAAACATCATCTGTGGTGTATCCAGCAAAGGAAGGATATGCCAATGACAAGGCAAAACAGATCCGTGGCGTAGAGAAAGGAACGGTTATTTATGGCAATAAAAAAGTGCCAAATTATATCATAACCGAGGATCATGGAAAATATGTTGTGTATTCCTCCAATTCCCTAGATGATATCGATTATTCAGAGTTTTTGCAAGGAGTTACTATGAAACAAGAGGGGGCAGAAGAAAGTTTATCCGATCAACAAGAAATACAGACAACAGAAATGACGAGAAAAGAACTGGATGTCTATGAGGAGGCAGGAAGAAGCATTTTGGTACATAATGATGGAAAAGGTTTGAAAAATGATTTCTTAGAGGAGGGAGCGACAGGAGAAGATTATCTTGTTGGAATCTCTTTTCATAAATATGATGGAATCAGCTATGAGACGTTTTATTTTTCGAGAGAAGAATTTCAAGGGAAAGAGCTTACAAGTTTTGTGGAAAAAGCCCAAGATCGCCTGTTAGAATTGACAGGAACGTCTGCTAAAAAAGGAGATCTTGTGAAACGATATTATTGGGAATTCGATGAAGAAGAAGGGGAACAAGGAAATATTGCCTCACAAGTTATTTTACATAAAGAAGAATCTCATGCGAATATCAATGACAAAGATGCCTCTGTTTGGCTGGTTCATATGGACAGTAGTTTCGAGAGAGTAGAGGCTTCTCATATTTACTCCCAAGAGATTTTATTAAATGCTGATTACAATGAACAAAAGTTAGTGGATTTTGGACGGTATGAAGAAGACAATGCAGAAAAAACTACTCTATCCTCTTATCCAGAAGAACAAAATGGTTTTTCTGTAGAAGATGAGAGTAGTATGACAGGCAATTATGGAAGATGGGTATTTTCAAGGACATTAAGAGAAGAAGATAAGATCAATGCAAATCCATCTATACTTGTGTCTAATACCGAAGGAAAATTGGAATTGAGCCTGCAATATTTCGTAGAACTTTCAACAAAGAGCACTTCTATTTTTGATAAGATCAATGAGTATCACACAGGAAAAGTTAAGATTTTAGTTCCGGATCGTTAAGGGATAACATAAGATCTACCATGCGGCCATAGCTTTTTACGCCATCTTCTTGATGGTTGGCTTTTAAATAAACATCATTGGCAGTTTCTGCTACTTTGGAGACTTTTCCTTCAAATTGGTTCCAGTAATAAGAATTATAAGAAATGTCCGTTAATACTTGTTTTTCAAGAGAGGAAAAGATCTGGTCATAAGTTTTTGTTTCGCCAGCATCATAAAGAGCATTGGTAGCATAAATGAAAGCATTTAAGTTACCACTATATTGCAGAACGGCATTATCCGATTGGGTACAAGCAACGTAAGCGACAAATCCTGCCTCGTCTTCAGGGACAATTCCTTTTAAGTGAGCGAGTTCATGACAAATCGTATACGGAATGTTATAAGAAGGCACATCATTGTTATAGTTTGCTTCTATTGTAAATGGAGAGTAAAGTCCTGTTAGGTTTAAATAAGACATTCCTTTTGAAAAGGTTACTGGTTTTGGATTTGGATAGTATCCAGAAAATACAGGATATTGTTTTCCAAGAGCCTGCATCGCTTCTTTTGCATCGTTAGCATAGGAAGTTGGAAGTTTTAAAAGACCTTGGTCATCAGCAGGAATTTCTTTACTCAGTGTATTTAATTGTTTCGCCAATTGCTTACAAAGGGATGTCAATTGTTCAATCGAATGTTCCGTCACCTCGATGTGGAAATCCTTTGCAATGGAAGAACGGCGATATTGCACGAGATCCGCATAATGGAGTAAAAAGGTAGCAAAAGAGGCGAGGCATCCTATGAAAAAAAGGCAGGAGAAAACAAAGTGTCTGAATTTGGAGAAATGTTTCCTGCGAAAAGAAGGCAAGGAATTTCTTCTGCTTTTTTTCTTAATAAAGGAAGAAAGTAGAAGAAATCCTTTTACGAATAGACTTCCCACAAAAACAATAAGAAATAGGCCGAGAATATAAAGAATCCATTCATACACAGAAAAAGGAAGGAAAGAGAAGAGTCTTCCTAGCGTGTTTGGAAAAATAGGAAATATGTGTGTAGAATACCAGTCGCCAAATCCCTCTTTGTTCCATACAAGGTGTAATCCTAGTGTGAGAAGAAGGGGTAGGCATATTATTGCTGTTTTTATCATATGTTTTTTGGTAAATAGTTTCATAAATGGGAACCTCATTTCTTTAAACAAAGTGTGCATTGCACACTCTTAGCGATTTTAAGTTACTTCTAACAATGCACACTTTGCCGCGCGCGAGCAGCGTCAAATAGAAATGCTTGCATTTCTATTTGACTTATGCCTTTCACGCAAGCTGCGCATCGTTCGCACGTAGTGCTATTTTATGTTATAGGATGACTCGCTTTGAGAGGAATTTCCTATAACATAAAATAGTTTTATTTGTCTTATTATAAGACAAATAAAACAAAGAAAAAAGAGGAATTAGGAAAATTTATGAAGAAAGACAGGAGGAAATTATGCAAGCGTGGATTCTAGCGGTTATGGGAAAATATGGATATTTTGGTATTTTCTTATTGATTTTATTAGAAAATGTCTTTCCGCCAATTCCGTCAGAAGTGATTTTAACATTTGGAGGATTCATGACAACAAAAACGGAGATGAATGTCATTGGAGTCATTGGAATGGCGACCCTAGGTTCTTTAATCGGTGCGGTAATTTTATATGGAATTGGACGCCTTTTAAATGAAGAGAGAATGATAAAGATAGCGATCAAATATAAAATTTTGCGGATAAAGCCAGAAGATATTGAAAAGACGATGAATTGGTATCGAAAATATGAGTATAAAACCGTGTTTTTTTGCCGTATGATACCGATTGTGCGGAGTCTTATTTCGATTCCAGCAGGAATTGGAAAAATGCCACTGCTTCCTTTTATGTTTCTTACAACGATAGGTTCTATCATATGGAATACAGTATTAGTAGTAGCAGGTGCTATGCTTGGAGAAGCATGGGAAAGTATTTTAACTTATCTTGACATGTATTCGAATGTTGTATATTTAATGATTGCCATTGGAGGAGTGCTTCTTGCTATATCTAGTATGCGAACAAAGGGAATAAAAGAATAAAGGAACGATAAAAGGGGCTATAAGCCCCTTTTATTGTTCCTTTATTCTACTAAGGTAAGCATGGAAATATCAGGCTCAATGAGAAGAGAATAGTTCGTATGATAAATAACGAACCCCGGTTTTGCAGCAGGTGGTTTCTTTAGATTTTTACGCTCGGTATAATCAATTTCCACTTTTTTTGCGGCTCTTCCTTTGGAATAATAGCCAGCCAATCTTCCAGCCTCTTCAAACGTGCGATCTGGAATTTCTTGTCCTTGCTCTCGTTTAATAATGACGTGGGATCCAGCCATTCCTTTTGCATGGAACCACCAATCTCCACCGTTTGCAAATTTAAATGTCAATTCCTCATTTTGATAGTTGTTTTTTCCAACATAAATATGAAAACCGTCAGAGGAAATATAGTGGAATGGTTTACTCGTAATTTTTTCTTTTTTCTTTCCCATATATCGTTTTTTCATATAGCCATATTCCATTAATTCTTGTTTTAGCTCTACAAGATCATTTTCTAATAAGGCGATATCCAAAGAATTGCTAATGGATTCTAGATGCTCTAGTTCTGATTTTGTCTCTACAATTAATTCGCTCAAAGCCTCGTAGGTTCGTTTTAATTTATTATATTTCGCAAAATATTTCTTTGAATTTTCCTGCGGAGAAAGAGTCGGATCAAGGGGAATGGTAATCTCTTCATTTGTGTAATAGTTAAGGCAAGTAAGAGAAGAAGCATCGGGTTCTAATCCATAGCCATAAGCATTAATTAATTCTCCATAAATACGATATTTATCTTGTTTATCCGTATCTTTTAACTGACGAAGTTGTAAATCGTATTTTTTGCTCGTTCGCTCGATAGCATTGGAAACAATTTTACGAAGATCCGCAGATTTTTGACGAATTCGTGTAATTTTATTTTTAAATGCATAATAGTTTTCTAATACGTTTGAAATGGAAGGATAAATTTCTTCCTTGTAATCAGAGTACATGGTAAGAGGAATACTAGAAAATTCAACAGGTTCTCTATCCCCTTTAAATACGATATTTGGAGTGAATTCTTCTCTTTGTACAAGTCCCATAATCGTTGTAAACGCTGTAAAAAGAGATAGTTTATCATCTCCACTAAGAGCGGCTGTAGAAAGGCTAGAATCTAAGCCTGCTCGATAACAAATTTCTTCGGCAATCAAAGGGCTAATACCGATAAAAGAAGTATAAATCGCTTTTGTAAGGCTTAAAGGTTTTTGCAAGACAACGGTTTCAAAATATTCGGGAGTGACAAAGAGAGGAGAAATTTTATCATGAGAAGGTGGGATAATATAGTCTCTTCCTGGTAAAACTTCACGAACCGAACTGATCTGGGCAGAAATATGTTTAATGCTATCGATAATCATGTTCTTTTCATCGACAAAAATAATGTTGCTATGTTTTCCCATAACTTCAATAATCAGTTGCTTTGTGCAAAGATCCCCTAGTTCATTTAAATGCTCAATGCTAATATTAATAATACGCTCAAAGTTTGGTTGTTCAATAGACACAATACGCCCATTATTTAAGTGCTTTCTAAGGAGCATACAAAAGTTTGGTGCACTCATTGGGTTTCCTTTTGTTTCTTCTGTAAGATAAACAAGAGGAAGGCTTGCTCCTGCGGATAATAAGAGACGATACGTCTCTTTTTGGTTTTTAATAACAAGAATTAACTCGTCATTTTCTGGTTGATAGATTTTATAAATACGTCCTCCAAGCAAAGTGGATTTTAATTGACTCACTACGCTTGAAATTACTACGCCATCAAGTGCCATAGACAAACTCTCCTTTTTTATAATGATTTTTTATAGATTTCTAAAACGATAAAAAGCAAACTCGCTATTTTCACGCAAACGATAAGAAAGACGTTTTGCGAGTTTCTCAAAAAAAATTCCTATCTTTTCAATAGTATATCATGGATACTATAGCATAAAAGATAGGAATTTTCAAAAGTATCTTAAAATCTAAAATTCGCTTATTAGGCTATTTGCGAACTTTTTTCACAATCCATTTTAAAATCTGGATTACGATCATAGAACCAAAAGCAAGACCGTAAATCGTGAATAATAAGGAAAGTGTAAGGGCTTCTGTCTTAAAGAGTGGCTGTAATGCTGGGATGAGAAGAACTCCATTTAAAAGCACAAATCCAATGAAGAAAGCCCCAAATAAATATGGGTTATTGCCAAACTGCTTTGTAAAGAGAACTGGATGTTCTGATTTACAGTTAAAGCCATGGAACAAACGAGAAAGACAAAGAGTTGCAAATGCCATAGTAGAGGCAGTTTGAGGGCTTGTTTGTAAACCGATTGTATAGGCGACTAAAGTAGCAATCGCAATAATAAGGCCTTCGACTCCTATTTGTCTTAAGAAAGACTTCGTCATAATAGATTCATTCATTGGACGAGGTTTTTCTTTCATTACATCGCTATTATGTGGCTCTAAACCAAGGGCAATAGCAGGTAAGCTATCGGTTAATAAGTTAATAAAAAGTAAGTGAACAGGTTCAAATGGAAGTGGAAGTGCGAGAAGAGAGGCATAAAGCACTGCTAAAATTCCCGCAAAGTTACCAGAAAGAAGAAATTGAATCGAACGTTTAATATTGGCATAAATATTTCTTCCGTTTTCCACCGCTTTTACGATAGTTGCAAAGTTATCATCAGTTAAAATCATAGAAGAAGCATCTTTTGCAACTCCTGTTCCTGTAATACCCATAGCAACACCGATATCCGCTTGTTTTAAAGCAGGGGCATCGTTAACACCATCACCTGTCATAGCAACGATATTACCGCGTTCTTGCCATGCACGGACGATACGGATTTTATGCTCTGGGGATACACGAGCGTATACAGCAACTTCTGGAACTAATTCTTGTAGTTGTTCATCGGTTAAGTGATCGATTTCAGCACCATCTAATGCTTTTTGACCGTCAGATAAAATACCGATTTGTTTTGCAATAGCAGAAGCCGTTACTTTATGATCACCTGTAATCATAACTGGACGAATTCCAGCACTCTTACATGCAAGAACCGCTTCCATAGATTCTTCTCTTGGTGGGTCGATCATAGCGATCAATCCGCAGAACGTATAATCGGTTTCATCTTCTAACGTAATTGGAAGATGGGAAACTTCTTTTTTCGCAAAAGCGAGAACACGAAGTCCTTCTTTTGAGAAAGTTTCATTGGCTGTCTGGATTTCTTGCTTTTCTTTCTCAGAAAGATTCATACGATTTAATAAGACATCCACAGCTCCTTTTGTAATCATCATCTGTTTTCCATCAAAAGAATGTACGGTAGACATTAATTTTCGATCGGAATCAAATGGAATTTCAGAAAGTCGTTCATAAGAAGCGCGAATATTTACTTCTTCCATCTGTTTCTTTCTGGCAAAGTGAAGAAGAGCAGTTTCTGTTGGATCTCCAATTTCTGTATCATTTTCAATACGGGAGTCATTGCAAAGAACTCCGTAAGTAATCAGTTCTTTGACTGCTGATTCAGAAGTGTTTAAATCGTTTAATTGTTGGATTTTACCATCCACATAACAAGAAGTTACCGTCATTTTGTTTTGTGTTAAAGTACCTGTTTTATCGGAACAGATAACGGATACACTACCAAGACCTTCCACTGCTTGTAACTTTCGAATAATCGCATGTTCTTTTGCCATCTTTTGTGTACCAAAGGAAAGTACGATAGTAACGATGGAGCTTAATGCTTCTGGAATCGCAGCAACTGCAAGAGCTACAGCAAACATGAAGGAGTCTAAGAAACTTGCTCCTCTTACCATGCTAAGCACTAATAAAATAGTACAAAGTCCAAGAATTAAAAGAGAGAGCTTTTGTCCAAAGGCGTCTAAGTTTACTTGAAGTGGTGTTCGTTTTTCTTTTGCATTTTGGATTAAAGAAGCAATTTTACCAACTTCTGTATCCATACCGATAGAAGTGACAACGAAGGCACCACGGCCGTAAGTGGCAAACGTACCAGAGAATACCATGTTTGTCTGGTCGGCAATTGGAAGTCCATCTTTTAATGGATCTAATTGTTTTTCAACGGCGGTACTTTCTCCGGTTAAAGCACTTTCATTTACTTGAAGGCTCGCACATTCTAAAAGGCGACCGTCGGCTACAATAGAATCTCCAGCTTCTAAGTAAACAATATCTCCAATCGTAACTTCACGAGAAGGAATCAGAACGATTTTGTTATCACGAAGCACTTTAGCGGATTCTGCCGATAGACTCTTTAAGCTGTTTAAAGATTGTTCTGCTTTTTTTGTTTGGACTGTTCCAAGAATTGCATTTAATATAATAACTGCAAAAATAACAAGGGAACTTTCCAAATCACCAAGTATCGCTGAAATCGTACCAGCACCGATTAAAATAAGTACAAGAAAATCTTTAAATTGTTCAAGAAAAATTTGAAGTGTGGATTTTCTTTTTGTATCGGTCAATTCATTAGGACCATACGTTTCTTGATGTCTTTTTGCTTGTTCCGTTGTGAGTCCAGAAGAAGTGCTATTTATATTACGAAGCGTTTCTTCTGATGACATTGTGGAATACTGTTTGTTTTGTTCCATAAAATCGAATCCTTTCTTTTGTATTATAGTCTCCCCATAATCATGCTAGGCTATACAAAGAGCAATGTAACTTGCACAGGCACTTTTTTATTTCATAGGAAATTGGTGCTTTCATAAATTTATGTTATAGGATGACTCGCTTTGCGAAGAATTTCCTATAACATAAAAAAAGCGAGCCCTTTATTGCAGCATTCAAAATACTGCAATAAAAGTCTCGCTGCTTAGTTACATACCGAATTGAATCATCAATTGTACTGACGATATTGTACCTATCTAATTTTAAAAATAAAATTAGATATCAACTACTCCCTTTTATTACGAAATGGGGATTTATATAATTATTATAGAAAAGAGTATATAGAAAAAAATAGAAGTTGTCAAGGAGGATTTGCCATTTTTTTTTTCTTGTGGTATATTCTTTAAGAAAGTGAAACAAGAAATAGTAATAATAACTAATTATAATTCTAGCAAGAGAAAAGAAGATTGCCGGTAATGGGTTTGTGAAAAAGTGTGTGTTGGAAAACTTCATGACCATTAATAGAAAACACTGGTTTGCTAGGCAATTGAAAGGGGAATTACTTTGGAATTTAAAACATTTACAGTAGAAGATAGAGATTTATTTTTACCTTATTATGAACAAGTGGACGAGCGTTCTTGTGAACTTACTTTTGCCAATGCGGTATTATGGGCACCTCATTATGGGGTCACTTATGCCATTGTCAATGATATGCTTGTCTATCGCTTAGAACGAGGTGCTTACAGCTATCCACTTGGAAAAGGAGACTTAAAAAAGACAATAGAACTTTTAATGGAAGAATCACAAAAACAAGGGATCGAGTTTTCCATGTGTTCCATTACACCAAGTCGTTTTGAACGCTTAGAGGAATTATTTCCAGGAAAGTTTCAAATAGAATATAATCGAGATTTAGCAGATTATGTTTATTTATCAGAAAAACTCAGCACATTAGCCGGAAAGAAATTACATGGAAAAAGAAATCATATTAATCGTTTTAAAGAAAACAATCCAGATTGGACTTATGAACGAATAACAGAAGAAAATATTCCAGAATGTGTTGCAATGGCACAGGACTGGAGACGAGAAAATGAATGTGATAGTGATCCAGAAAAATA
>DVIZ01000064.1 GCA_018710905.1 Candidatus Scybalomonas excrementigallinarum
GCATCTGGGAATTTTGCAATCCCATTTTCTTCTAATGTAACCCCTTTCACTTCCATAAAACATTTCTTCTCATTTGTTTCTAAATAAAAGTCAAACCTTGAATTTCCATATTTTTTCTCCGGTTTTATAACTTTTAATTGTCCTAAACCATTTTTCTCTTCCAACCATTCTTTTACTACTTTATTAGGTGCTTGAGAATCCATATTGATGAGAACGTTGCCTTTTTTTACCGCTACTAAAGAAAATTTCGTCTTTCTCTTTTCATTATTATGACATTCCACATAGACTTCTGCTTTTGGTACTAATAATTCCTTACATCGTCCTGTATTTTTCACATGACAAAGTTCTTCTTTTCCATCAATCAGCACCTGTGCTAAAAAGCGGTTAGGACGTTTTAAAAAAATTCCTTTTTTTATTTTCTCATATTTCATTAGTTTCGATATGCCTCTATAACCGCCTGAGTTCCAAGATCGCCCATACCCATTTCATCCATTGCTTCGTATAACTTTAATACAAGCTCTAGCACGCCAAGTTCTTTTCCTCTTGCCTTTGCCTCTTCTACCGCAATTTTCATATCTTTTATGTAATGTTTAATAAAAAATCCTGGTGCATAATCTTCAGAAATCATCTTTGGCCCATTATTGCTCATCTGCCAGCTTCCCGCTGCTCCTGCCATAATGCTATCAAGCATTGTACGAACATCAAGTCCTGCCGCTTCTCCATAAGCAATTGCTTCTGCAACACCTGTTACCGCTCCTGCTATTGCGATCTGATTCGCCATCTTCGTATGTTGACCAAATCCAGCTTTTCCTTCATATAAAATATTACTTCCCATCGCTTCAAAAACGGAATAGCAAGCATCAAAGTCTTCTTTGTCTCCTCCAACCATAATGGATAATGTTCCATTTTTTGCACCCGTATCTCCACCAGATACTGGAGCATCGAGAGCTTTTTTCCCAACTGCCTTCGCTTCTTCATAAATTCTACTAGAAAGCTTTGGACTCGTTGTTGTCATATCAATTAAATAAGCCCCTTCTTTCGCATTTGCAATAATACCTGCTTCTCCAAAATAAACTTCTTCCACATCTTTTGGGTAGCCGACAATCGTAATTACCACATCTTTTTCTTTTGCACATTCTGCTACGGTATCACACCAGATAGCTCCTTCTTCTATTACTTCATCGGCTTTTTCTTTTGTTCTTGTATAAATTGATACTTCATATCCATGTTTCATTAAATTACGGACCATTGATTTTCCCATAACTCCAACGCCAATAAATCCAATTGTTTTCATAAAAACAAAACCACCTTTCTTTTTGTCGTTTCTTTCCTTTAGAGTATACCATGTTCCCTTATAGAAAGCAATCTATCACAGAACATATATTCTCTTTTTCATATAAACGCTGAAAAATACAGTGACTTTTTCTTGTGAAGATGCTACACTTGCACTATAATAAAATTTTTACAACACATAGAGAAATAGAATGAGGTAATGATATATGTATTATTTTATTGTTAACCCAAGCTCTCGAAGCGGAAAGGGAATAAAACTTTGGGAAACAATTCAAACCCAATTAAATTTATATGATATTCCATATCAAGTAATTCATACAACAAGACCGTATCACGCAACCAAGCTTGCAAAGCATCTATCCTCGGATTCTAAGCCAAAAACTGTCATTGTCCTTGGTGGAGATGGTACATTAAATGAAACCATCAATGGTCTTTCTAAAAACAGTAATATTACTTTAGGATATATTCCAACTGGTTCCAGCAATGATTTTGCTAGAAGTCTCACTCTTTGTACCCGTCCATTAGAAGCATTGGCAAACATTTTATCCTCTGTTGCTACGATACAAGAGATTGACTATGGAACATTACAGTTACTTGATGGGACTTCTCGTCGATTTGTTGTCAGTTGTGGTGTTGGATTTGATGCTAGTATTTGTCGGACAAGCGCCATTTCGATTATTAAGAAACTTTTGAACTTCTTTCATCTTGGTAAACTAAGCTATATTGCAATCGGAATTCATCATCTTTTTACTGAAAAAACTTGCCACGGCACTTTGATTCTCGATGATATGGAGACTGTTTCTCTTAAAAATCTCTTTTTTCTGTCCTCACATATTCATCCATATGAAGGAGGTGGACTTGCCTTTTGCCCAAATGCCAACTATGCCGATGGCGCTCTAGATCTTTGTGTTGTTGAGGCAAAACATATTCCAAAACGGATTTTTATTTTGCTTTGCTCTCTCTTTAAAAAACACAGGTTTGTAAAAGGCGTTCATCTTTATCGATGTCAAAAAGCGGAGATCATTTTGGAAAAGCCTATGTATCTCCATACCGATGGAGAATCTTTTGATGAAAAAGTAGACCATTTTATCGTATCCGCTTCTCCTAACGATCACTATCGTTTTATCAGGTAACGATACTTTCTACTATTTTTTGGAACTTTTTTTTCTTCCTTGCATAGGATATAGCAAAAAGGGATTAGGATCTTCCTATGAAGCAAAAACGTATATTCGCTCTTTTTCTTTCTGCCACTCTCTCACTCACTCTCCTTGCTGGATGTGGAAAAAAACAAGGAAGTGGTACGCAGATTACACTAAATGAAGTCGCCCACTCGATCTTTTATGCTCCACAATATGTCGCATACGAATTGGGATATTTTAAAGAAGAAGGATTAGATGTAAAAATTGAAACAGGATTTGGAGCAGATAAAACAATGACCGCTCTTATTAGTGGAGATGCTGATATTGGTTTTATGGGATCAGAAGCATCCATTTATCAATACAATGAAGGAAATGAAGATTATGCCATTAACTTTGCCCAACTCACCCAAAGAGCTGGTAACTTCCTTGTTGGAAGAGAAGAAAACAACCAATTTCAGTGGTCAGACCTTCAAGGAAAAGAGTTAATTGGTGGAAGAAAAGGCGGTATGCCAGAAATGATTTTAGAATATGTATTAAAGAAAAATGGCCTCGATCCAGAAAAAGATGTTACTTTAATTCAAAATGTCGATTTTGCCAATACTGCTGGCGCTTTTGCAGGTGGTACTGGGGATTATACCGTAGAATTTGAGCCAAATGCCACTTCTTTAGAACAACAAGGTACTGGCTATGTAGTAGCATCTCTTGGAATTGAGAGTGGATATGTCCCTTATACTGCTTATTGTGCTAAAAAAAGTTATATCGAAAAAAATCCTGATATTATCCAGCACTTTACCAATGCTATTTATAAAGGACAGCAATACGTTCAAAGCCACTCTCCAGCAGAAATTGCAAAGGTCATCAAACCTCAATTTCCTGAGACAGATCTTGACACATTGACTTCCATTGTTACCCGCTATGCAGAACAAGATACGTATAAAGATAATCCTGTTTTTTCGGAAGAATCTTTTGCACTTTTACAAGATATTTTAAAAGAAGCTGGCGAACTTTCAAATCCTGTAGACTATTCTGTTCTCGTCAACACAGATTTTGCTAACAAAGCGATGGGACAGTAACATTTTTCCTTATAATAAAACTTTAAAAAGAAAAGGATAGGACGTTTCCATGTTCTATCCTTTTCTTTCCAATAGCGATATGGTAAACTACTACTATATCGCTATTTTTTTCTTTTTAGGAGGTATTTGTTATGAAGATTACATCAGTAAAAAATATGTATTTTAGTCCAACGGGGGGCACAAAAAAGGTTACAACTATTTTAAGTCACTACTTTTCTCTACCAACCGAAGAGATTGACTTCTCCCTTCCTTCTTTTTTGGAAAATAACGCTCCCTCTCTCACCTTTTCTCCTGAAACACTCTGTATTATTGGTGTTCCCTCTTTTGGAGGACGAGTTCCTGCTATCGCTTTAAAAAACTTATCCACGTTACAAGGCAATCATGCACCTACTATTCTTGTTACTTCTTACGGCAATCGTGACTTTGAGGATACACTATTGGAGTTAAAAGACGCATTACAATCCCAAGGATTTTCATGCATTGCAGCCATTTCTGCTGTGACGGAACACTCTATTATGCACCAATTTGGTACCGGACGTCCAGATGCTAATGATGAACAACAGCTTCGTTCTTTTATGGCACAGATCAAAGAAAAACTGAAAAACATCACTTGCCCTCAGGATCTATCACCTGTCATAGTTCCTGGCAATCATCCTTATCGACCATATGGAACGGTTCCTATTTATCCACAAATCTCTTCTATTTGTGAAGGCTGTGGACTTTGTGCTAAAAAATGCCCTGTAAATGCGATTCCAAAAGAGACACCAAATAAAACCGATGAGTCTCTTTGTATTTCTTGTATGCGTTGTATTTCTGTCTGTCCAAAGAAAGCACGCCAGTGTAACCAAGACATTCTTATGGGGCTAATCCAAAAACTCAAAGACGCTTGCTCCTCTAAAAAAGAAAATGCCCTTTTCCTATGACTTCATAGGAAAAGAGCCTGCTTTTCACCTTTATTTTCTTAAAAAATTCCTTGTACCATAATCATATAAGCAATCGTTCCTACGCCGATGCTCAATAGGTTATTCCGTTTCCAAATATGTAAAAGAACGACGATTCCAATCCCGATCCATTCAGGCAATCCATAAGGATATACTGTTAATTGAACTCCTTTTACACAATAGATCACTAAAACTCCCATAACCGCCATAGGCAATACTTTTCCAAGATAAGCGACGCTTTTTGGAAGTTCTTTTTTGCCACCAAAGATCAGAAACGGAAGCGCTCTTGTAAAGATTGTAATAACCGCAACGACAAATACGATCGCCAAGGCTTGTCCTGTACTAATCTGCATCCTCTTCTCCCTCTTTCTTTCCAATTCTTTGTTCCATCATCATAAGACAGATAACCGCACCTACTAATGCTGGTAACATGAACTTATCTTTTCCAAAAATAACGAGAGAAAAGATGGCACAACCGACTCCAATAAGCGCTGGCAAATGGCTTTTTGCACCAAGCCATTGTTCGATAAAAATAACGACAAATAATGCTGTCATTGCAAAATCAGTGCCTGTTGTATCAAATGGCAAAACGGTTCCAACAAGAGCTCCTATGACAGAACCGATAATCCAATAACTTTGATCGAGCAACGACATATAAAATTGAAGTTTTCCTTCGTCCATTCCTTCTAATGGCTTTGTTCCACATAAAAGCGAATACGTTTCATCCGATAAAGAAAAGATCATATAAAGGCCTTTCTTTCCCATCTTTTTAAATTTCTCCACAAAGGATAACCCATAAAACATATGACGACTATTAATAGAGAGAGTCATAAGAGCCACGGTTAGTAAGCTCGTCCCTCCTGTTAAAAAGGTCACCATAACAAATTGCATAGATCCAGCATAGACAACTAGGCTAATGAGGAACGCCCAATATACCCCATAGCCTGCATTTTCTAATAATATACCAAAAGCTATCCCTAAAAAGAGATAGCCACATAAAACTGGTATTGTCTTTATAAAAGCATATCGAAAGATCTGACTATTTTTCATATGTAAAACCATAATCCTTCTTTAATTGTTCATAAATTTCATATAGAACTGGGCATATTGGAAGTAGGGAGAACATACCAAACAAACTTTCCATTCGATTTTCCTGATTGGTATACGGAAAATCTTTGCAACACTCTGGCTTTTTCTTAGGAATACAACAACCTTCTTCTGTTAAAAATGGACATGGTTCCTCATCCATCACTTGATAAGAATCATAACTTACTTGTTCACACACATTTAAAATATCTTCAACATCAAATCCACTTGCCTTTGCTAATGTCTCTAATTCTCTTCCTTCAAATATAGGTGAAAGTTCCTTACAACAATTCAAACATTGGCTACAATCATATTGTTCAAAATATTTCTTATGATAGTGAAAAAACTGCTCGTCCAATTGCTCTTTTGTGGCATGTTCTTTCAAATAAAAACAAAAAGCATGATTCTCCGCTTGATGAGCCTTCGCATACTCTTTTAGTTCATTTGGTACTATCATTTTCTCATCCCTCTTTCCTCAATTATTTTTATTTTGCTGGTTTTTCTGTTGTACCTTCTGCAGCAGTAGTCGTTTCACTTGTTGTCGTTGTTGCCTCACTTGAAGTCGTAGCTTCACTTGTTGCTTCATCAGAAGATGTTGTACTTTCTGTTGTAGGAAGTGTAGAATGACCTGCTAATTCAATAGAATCCCATAACGTATCATCCACTTTTACATCAGAATCTTCTAACCATTTTTCACAAGTTTCAGTAAAATAAGTTTGTTGTTTTGTCTGTAACATACTTTCTTTTGCAGATTGTGTTGCATCTTTATCTAAGTATTTCATACATTGAATTACATAATATCCATAGTCTGTTTTAATTGGCTTTGTAATCTCACCTTTTTTTAACGCCATAGAAGCTTCTACAATCTCAGATGGAATTTGTTCATTATTGTTTCCATAAGTTGCTTCTTTCACTTCTAAGTCCAGTGATTTTGCAGAGCTAGCAAGACTTTTTGTCTTCTTTGCACTGTTATAAAGTTTTGTAGCTTTTTGCTTTGCCTTTGTAAGTTCTGCATTGCTTGCATCTTCATCAACAGAAATCATAACATAGTTTGCTTTCATCTGTCTTGCATCTGCATCACTAACTTCTAGTTTTGCTTCTTCCGCAACTGCTTCTGATAATTTCTGAATCGTTTTTGATTCCATTAAATAGTTTTCTACTTTTTCTTTATCAGGTTTTGTCAATTCTTCAAATTCATCGGATAAGTTTTCCATAAAACTATCTACTTGTTCTTCAATTTCTTGTTTTTCATCGTCTGTTAACGTAATATTATAATCTTTTACATGATTTAATGCAGCCTGATTGGATTTTAATCCTTCTAAAATTAAATCTTTGATTGACTGCTCAAAGTTCTTTCCTGACTGCACTTCTTGTTCCCAAATGTCAGAACCGTACATACTTTCATATTGCATTTGAAGAATGCGAGTCTGGAAGTTGGCTTCCCAATAAGTTGCACTCTCATCTCCAACTGTTACTACAGGCTTATCTCCATCATTTTCTAATGTTACTTCTTTGTTTCCACAACCTGCTAATAATGTCATACTTAACATAGCGGTTAAGAAGACACCTGCTATTTTTTTTACTTTAATCATACTATTCTCCTTATTATTTCCTTCGTATTGTATATTTTCTTTCGTTTTTTAGTCATGCACCCCATTTTATAAATTTACAAAATTTTGCTCGTTAAAGTGCATACCTTCTATTATAGCAAAATGGACACAGTTTACAACTAAATTCACAGAAATTTCAAAAAGTACCAACCCGTGACGATTTACTATCTTTGGCATACACTATAATTAAAGAACTCTCTTCGTGAGTCCTTTTCAGTATGGTACGAACGACGAAACCCATGTCTATGGAGCTTCTCATGTTCATAGGTGAGGCTGAATATGTAAATTTAGAAAAAGGAGGTCTTTTTCATGCAAAACGCATTAAAATTATCAAATGTTTCCTACACATATTATTCATCAAACGGGGAAACAAAAGCATTAGACCTTCTTTCCTTCTCTGTAAAGAAAGGAGAGTTTGTCGCTATTGTTGGCCCCAGTGGCTGTGGAAAATCAACACTTTTAAATTTGATTACTGGTTTGATTCGTCCTACAACTGGTCAGATATTGTTAGATAATAAACCATTACATGAGTTTTATGAACCCATTGGATATATGCTTCAAAAAGATCAACTATTAGAATGGCGTACCATTTATCGTAATCTAACATTAGGTCTTGAAATTCAGCACCGTGTTACAAAAGAAAACCTTGATCGCATTGATCGCCTTTTAAAATCGTATCATCTATATGATTTTAGAAATTCTTATCCTCGTCAGCTCTCTGGCGGTATGAGGCAAAGAGCAGCTCTTATTCGAACGCTGGCTCTCTCCCCTCAGATTTTACTTCTTGATGAACCATTTAGTGCTCTTGACTATCAAACTCGCCTCAATGTATCCGATGATATTGGTACGATTATTAAAGAACAACAAATTACTGCCATTTTAGTTACCCATGATTTATCAGAAGCCATCAGTATGGCCGATCGCATTATTGTGCTCAGTAACCGACCGGCTAAAATTCAAAAAATTGTTCCTATCCATTTGACAACCGATGGTGAAAAAACACCAGCTAGTGCTCGAAATGCAAAAGAATTTCCAGACTATTTTAATTTAATATGGAAGGAGATTAACGATGCGAATCACTAATATTACAAGTCAACAACAATATTTAAAAACAGAACATCAAAAAAGAATTCGAATTCATTTTTATCAACTTATTCTTTTTATATTTTTACTCAGTTTTTGGGAGATTGCCTCTTCTTTAAATATTATCAATCCTTTTATTTTTAGTAGTCCAAGTCGAATTATCGATTGCTTTTTTACTATGATATTAGATAAAAGTTTATTTCTACATCTAGGTGTTACATTGTCAGAAACACTGATTAGCTTCCTTCTTGTCAATATTATAAGCCTTTTATTTGCTGTTTTACTTTGGTGGAACGATACGATTAGCAAGGTATTAGAGCCTTATTTGGTTATTTTAAATAGCCTCCCAAAATCAGCTCTCGCCCCTCTTTTAATCGTATGGTTAGGAAATAATATGAAAACAATTATCATCGCTGCCATTTCTGTTGCTGTTTTTGGCAGTATTTTAAATTTATACACTGGATTTTGCAGTGTGGATCCCGATAAATTAAAACTGATTCAAACATTAAAAGGAAACCGCTTTGATAGTCTAAGATTAGTCGTATTGCCAAGCAGTATTCCACTTTTTATTAGTATTATGAAGGTGAATATTGGGCTTTCTTTAGTTGGAGTTATCATTGGGGAATTCTTGGCCGCAAGAAGTGGGCTTGGGTATTTGATTTTATATGGTAGTCAGGTGTTTAGCTGTGTCTACAAAATGACAGATTAGATATCCTTGATATCCCATATAAAAAATAGAATTATTTTCATTATAATATATCTCCTATTAATTACAATAAAAACTTTAAAAGGAGATGAAAGCAAACTGCTTCCATCCCCTCTTTTACTATCTTACAACTTTTTTTACTGCTGTCCATGGACTATATATTGTTTTACCATTTACTTTTCGATAAGATCTCATTTTAATATAATAGCTTCTTCCTTTTTCTAAGTTATAAAAATAAGTTCCTTTTGACTTACTTAAGTTTAATTTCGATTTATAATCCCAATATCCCTTGGCATCACCGCTCCAAATTTCAACTCCTTGAGCATAATTATATTTAGTTGGTTTTATATAAAATGCTAGCGTTCCATAATATTTCTTTTTCGTTACCGTAAACGTTGGTTTTTCTAACTTAGATGATATTGTAATTGATTTTACCTTTGAAGCATTACTATAAAAGAAATCTGCCTCTGATTTAATCTGATAAGAATATTTTTTTCCTAATGTTTTGATTGCAATTTTACTACTCTTTACTTTACTAGATACTGTCTTTACTTGTTTCCAATTACTATTTCCCACCTTTTGATAGATTATAATACTCTCTGCTCTAGAATCAATATTACTAAAAGATAATGTAACTTCACTAAAATTACTTCTTTTAGCACTCAAAGTTGGTTGTTTTAATTTTGGAAGAGTAATACTTTCTTCATTTGAATAATCGCTATATACAGTTACTCCTGACTCTTCATCTTTATAATAAGTACGAACTCGATAACTGCATTTCTCACCTAGCTTACTTACTGCTGTACTACATTCATTTTCATAACTAATTTGTGACAGTTTCCAATCTCCATTTCCAACTTTTTCATATACTTCCATTCCTGATTCAAATTCTCCAAACTCACTTGAAGTAATGGTTATATTAGGAAATGTTTCTTGTTGTACTGTAATTTGTGGCTGAGGTAGTAAAATCTCTTGTTCTGATAATTGAATATAATAGTCTTGCTCTGACAATTTTACTTGATCTGTATTTCCTACATCATTTAAACGCGGAAGATGTTTTACTTTAATATAATAATCTCCTGCTTCTAAATATTTTTTATTTGTAGTATGTGTCACATTATTTATGCCTGACTTTACATTTTCAATTTCTTTTAATTCGCCATTTTTATTTATATAAAGTGTTACATCAAAAACTTCATTATCCATCTGTCTTTCAGTTTTTAATATTGCTTGTGACAATTTATCTTCGGATAATGTGATATGATACCAATCAATATCATATCCACTTTCTAAGTTACCAGAATAATCTACATTACCTGTAATTGGTGTAGCCAATGTATAAATATCATTATCTTCTATTTCACAAAATGTATTTTCAACTGATACAAAATTAGCTCTTATTGTATAATCAGTATCATAACTATATTTTTGCATTAATCTAATATAATATCTTCTTGCACTTCCAAAAAATCTTCTAGATTTTGAATCTTCCCATCCACTATCAAATAAACTCAAATTCCCATTACTATCTTCTTCATAAATTTCATAGGTGTATGAGCCTTTTTCTGAAGTTTTTTTGAATTCAAATTGTACTAATCCTTTTTCTGATAATTCTAATTTAAAGCAATCACTTTCTCCAACTACTAATTGACCATTCTTATCTGTATTAATGATAAGAGGATTTGCAGTTTCAAAACTATCATTATTTTCTATCTCATCATGTATCGCATCAACTATAAAGTTAATTTGACAAACTGCTTTTCCCCCATAAAAGCTTAATTCATATTTCCCCGGTTCAATGTATGCTCTATATATCACAGTATCCTTCATTAAATCATGTGAACGAAATAGATATATGTCATCCCCGCTATCACCAGATTTCTCTCCTGAAATATATAAATCCCAGTCACCATTTTGACTTACACAGGAAAGGGGTACAACCACCTCTAATCGTCCCCCTGTAGTCGCATTAAAAGTTAATGTTTCATTTTCTACTGTATTAATTTGATTAATTAATACCTCTTTTGATTCTGCTGCTTGCACATTATTCATATATCCTAATGGAAATAAGAACAGACCTAATAGTAATACTAATCCAATTTTTATTTTACTTTTCATACATGTTTCTCCTTATTTTCATATGTGTTTTGTTATCTAGTAAAATATTTTCCTTATTTTCATTCCCCTTCCTTTCTTTTTGTAAGCCTATGAACTATGACTATCACATAATTTGTAGGCTACTTTTATTCACTCTGAATAATATTCTTCACATTCTTTTATCAATTCAACATTATATTTCTCGAATTCATTCAAAGAATTTTCAATTTCTTTACTACTTAATCCTGTTGGAATATACCATGAAAACTGTGAAAAATAGTTATTTAGTGTTTCATCATTAAAAACATAGCTATGTCTAGCAAAAATTTCATTTCTAGCAATTCTTAAATCTTTTGAAGATAATTGACTAATTTCATCATATGTATAATACTGGGAATCAGAATATGGTAAAACATATTCTTCAGAATCATCATATTCTACTTGCATTATATTATTATTTGAAAAACTGAATGATGCTTTTACTTCCATTATCACTGGTGATGTTACATTCCTCAGATAAAATCCTTTAATAAATGGAAGCGTAGAATTAGGCAATACTTCTGTAGTTCCATCAGAATCAATAAAAAATTCTTCATTTAACTGAATTCCATCTTGAAATTCAGTTATATTCCAAGCTGTTTCCCACATATATGAGTCTATAGCATTATTAACAACTCCCCATTTGGACTATTTAATATCCCTGCGTCTTCAGCAGATAACATTGTATCTGCCATATTATGTATTTTTGTATACTTCGTATACCCCTTTCTTTTTACAGCTTATAAACTTATTTTATCTTTCTCCTTTTGCATATATATGAATTCCAATTATACTCCAATCATATTTTCACTCCCTCACCTCATTTTTTGTTACATTTTATATTTTTTATTATATATCACCTTTTGTTGCTTTTCAAGACTGCTTTATTTCTGCTCTCTAAAAAGAATTCTCCTCCAAATGTACTATTTAGTTACATTTTAAAATAAAACAAAAATGTATAACTTTATTACATGCAGTATATTTTCTGTCTCCTCTTGGTATAATATTGTCAATTTAATCGAAAGGAGAAATCATAATGGGGAAATCTGCTCTCAGCCTAAAATTACTAGATTTGAGACAACAACACAATTTAACTCAAAAACAGTTAAGTGAAGCACTTCATATTGGAAGAACTACTTATTCTTATTATGAAAGTGGTACAAGAGTTCCTGATCTTGAGACTTTACTTTCTATTGCCAAATACTATCAAATCAGCGTTGATTCTCTTGTAAATGAAATAACCTTTCCCGATCTTGCTACTTCCAATTCTGATTCATATACTCAAAATTCTGATGATGTTCGCATCTTACAACATATTAAACAAAAAAAGATTGATCCTAATTACATCCTTTCTTTTAATAAAGATGATATTGAATTTTTAATTAACTTTAAAAAACTTGATCATATGAATCAGGAAGAACTCAAATATTTATTGAATTATAAACTTAGAAAAAATCCTAAGAATAATGAACACTAGCAATCTATTATAAAAAAGCTATTGAGGAGAGAGTAATATAATACTCTCTCCTCAATAGACTTCCCATTTGCCATGCCCACCCTTTCCAATAAATTGAATGATTCCTTTTTTTCTTAGTTCGACAATACGATACCGTATAATAGGTAATGTACGTTCCATTTTTTCCGCTAATTGTTTTGCTGTAATTGTTGGATTTGCTCTCATCTCTTCTACAATGCGTTTTCGGTCTCTTTCTCTTCCTTCTTCTGTATAAGGAGAATATGGGTATTCTATTTCTATATAATTTTCTTCCTCATACTTATCTTTTAAATTCTCTGGCATTACCATTCCTACTTCTTTTAAGCTGAATAATTCAACTGGACTAAAATAAATACGAAGTTTCTCAGGATATACGATAATTTTTCCTATATCATCTATCATTTGGTATACCGTTGCTTTTTCCACTCCACCATTCTCTAAGCGTTGCTTCATCTTCTGAATCCTTTGTTCCAACTGTACCATAGCATACTGTTGTTCTTCTAATTCATTTTGTTTTCTTTTGTTTTCCAACTCTTTTTCTTCTAGATCTTGATTTTTTCTCTTATACATTTCATCTGAAATAACAGAATCTAATAGCTTCTCTAGCAACTTATCTTTTTGATTTTGTATTTGCTTCTTTTCTTCTTCTAATTGTTTTTGCTTCTGTATTACATTATTTTCTCCTAAAGATTCCCTTAATAAAACAACTACCTTCTGAATCAATTCTTCTTGCTTTTCATAAGCAATCGTCTGATATTTCTTACTCATTTCTTGTAATAATTGAAATAATATCTTTTGTTCAATATGGCAGTTATCACAACCATCGTTAAATTTTTTTTCTATCTTTCTTCTGCTATCTAAACATTCTTTTTCTCTCCTCCCATAGCTTAAGTAAGTACTACATTGCCATACTATCACCTTTTCCCCTGCTCTTCTTCGTGTTCTTTTATAATATGGTTTTCCACAAAGACCACAAACTAATTTTCCTGATAGCTGATATTGGCTTGCTTGACTTCCCTTTTTATAAGAACCATTTTGATGATTTCGTTCTGCTCTTAAATTCATTTGCTCATTTGCACTTTCCCATAATTCTTCTGAAACAATTTGAGGAACAGCTCCCTTTTTTATAATCCACTCCTCTTTTGGATTCTTTATATTTCTTTTTGTCTCAAAATCATAATGTACTTTATTCATAATCGCATCTCCCTTATATAAGGGGTTTCGAATAATTCTTCGTATACTAGTAGAGCTTAATACATTCCCTTGCTTTGTTCTACTCCCTTGATTCATTAAAAATATTTCAATCGTCCTTGCCCCATACCCTAACGAACTATATTCAAATATCGTTTTTATAATTTCTGCTTCCTCTTCATCAATTGCTACCTCTCCATCCAATAATTTTTTATATCCTATGGTCTTAGAAGTTAAAATTACTTTTCCTCCATTTTTCTGTCGTTGTCTATGAGCATTATTTATTTTTTTACTCAACTCTCTGCTATAGTCTTCTGCTAAAATAGCTTTAATTCCTGTTATTAACGAATCATCTGTTGAATAAAATTTATGCTCAATGTAAATATATAGCTTCTTTCCACCTTCGATCATTCTATCCAAGAACAAATACCAATCTTTTACATTTCTCATCAATCGATCTTGACTCTTGATGACTACGATATCAAATTCATCTGTTTGAAGATTTTCAAAAAGGCGAACATACTCTGTTCGCCCTTTTGTTGATGTACCACTTTTTAGTTCTACATATTGATCTACCAAAATCCATCCGTTTGCTTCTACTGCTTGTTTTGCTTCTTCAATTTGTTTTGATAACGCATTTACTTGAGTTTCTTCTTCTGTACTACATCTACAGTAAATAACTGCTCTCTTTCTTTGCATAACCTATTTCTCCTTTAATTTATGTAATATTTGAGCCTGCTCTTTTTTGCTAATAAATTCCTCCTCATATAATAGCTTAATGATTGCCATAATGCTCATTTTTTCTTGCATTATATCTTCCTCCTGTTTTCGTTCCATTTGATTCTTCTCACACTTTTTCTTCTATATAATATATGCTGTAAGAAGATATCATTTGATTAGATAATAATTTCAATTGGATTATTGCTGATTCTTGCCTGTCCATTTACTTTAAACTTACCAACTGCTAACGCATGACCAATTGGTAATTGTTGTAATCGTTTTTTTGCTATTTTCTGAATACTAACTGGAAATTGCTTCACAATGGCACTTATTTCTGATTCTGATGGTTGAAAATAAAGTCTTGTTCCAACTTGTTCTAAAATAACTTTCTGCTCTTTCTTAAATATAGAAACCGTTTGTGTTGCTAGTAATAACTCGACGCCATACTTTCTTCCCTCTGTCAACAAACGGAATAAGGGCGAATCCTCTTTGAAATTCATTCTCTGAAATTCATCAAGAACAATAATAACTGGTGTTTTTTCTGTCCTAGTAACCACATAATCGAAGAGCCACCATAGAAAAAATTCCATACAAATATTTTGAATTTCCATGGATAAGCTAGATAAATCAAAAATATTAATTCCACTTAGCCTCATATCGGAATTCATATTTTGAAAAATCCCACTTTCTGCTATCCACTGTATTTTTAAACGTAAATTTTCTGTTTTCGCTTTAGATTTAAGGTACTTCAAGACTCCGCTCCATGATATGACATCACTTCTTTCTATCTCAGATTGTATTGCCTCCTGTAATAAAGTACTTTGAAGCCTACCTAGTCGAAGTACTACTGAAAATATAGATGTAATTCTCGCAGCCAACTCATAATCTGTTTCTAGATCATCATCTATCCTCTGTCTTTTAAATACTTGTACTGGTAGTCCTGCCTTTCTACAGTTAACAATATTTGCTTGTTTTTGTATCCTATTTTTCCAATCTCCTGTGAAATCAGGGATAACAATTATCCCTGACTCCATATTCCTTGATTCTATGTATCCTCGCAGAAAAGTTGATTTTCCTGTTCCGCTCTTTCCTGAAATTAATATAGAATTGTTATAAGATTCTTCCGAATCAATAGATATCCTTTCATTGTTTTTTGTTCTACCAATCATAATTTTCCCTCCCCTTCTATAAGAGTCCATACTCTTCTTCTAGTCTTTTTTTATCTAGAACAAGACAATATTCTCTTTTCTTTAAGCTGTTAATCCAAATTTGTTGTGAAAATCCCCTTCCTACTGTTTGAGTCATTCTTAGGAATCCCTCTCTCTTTAATTCTTGAGCTACCCATAAAGGCTTTTTCATTTTCATATTAAATGATGATAATAGCTTATTTAAGAAAATTTTATATGGGATAGCGATAATCTCTTCATCATAATATAATGATATCTTTTTACTATCTATTTCATCATTATGTACTCTTCGAGCAATCTTTTGGAATCTTCCTTCATTAATTCCTTCAACTAGCTTACTTATGAACTCATCTCCTATTCCTTCTGGTTCTCGCCATTGCATAGTTATTTTTCTAAGTTTTTCATATTCTTTTAGGAACCATTCTTCCATTTCATCTGAAACACTATATCCACACGATCTTAAAATCTTTAAAGTGCTTCTTAAAATAGTTTCTAGATCGTCATCTGCTTTTCTTATCGGATTCAAATCAGAAACAATATCTTCAACTATCTGGACATGTTCCTCAAGACTGCCAATCCACTCCCTTATTACACTCGGATAAAGAATATATTTCTCTAAAAATTTTTCAGGCATTGGCAAATACAATACATCATTTCTCGGAATCTCGTCTAGGAATCTTTCACCAATGAAAATAATGGTTCCTCTAAAATTAATTCCATCAACAGTTTCACCTTGTGCTATTTTTAGAAGATCACTCATATTCTTTACACCTACTTCCCTATCATATTCCTTTCTATAGTTTCCTAAGTAAACAAATAGAATTTCATCCTGTAGCTTTTTGATAACAGCTTTTATTTTTTTCCATGAAATGAAAATATCTATACTATTTTCTCTTTTAGATTCATAGAATGATAATTCCTGCTTTACCTTCACAAAGTTTTCCTCCTGTTCTTCAATGAAAAGAGCAGGTATCCTAAACTTCTTATTAAAATAAGGAAATATAACAGTAGCAAGTTCTATTAATAAAAGTAAGATATCATCTTTTGAAATTTCTTTTAAATACTCATTTATCCTGATATGAGGTTTTATTAAAACTGCCGTTTTTACTTCTTCCATATATTCATGATACTTCGATTCAGCGGTATAGAATTTGGATTCATTACCTTCTAGATACCAACCTGGTTGTATTTTATAGTCAATACAAACTCTATTCTTATAGAGATTTAAAGAATTCATAAATATACCAATTTTTTCCTGATTACTTCCAACATGAAATTTCACACCTGAAGTCTGCAATTTTATGAGCATATCTTGCTTTCCTAAATCTTTTTTTTCTATAAAAATTTGAAGAATTCTCTCTCCATTGTTTAGCACAAACAATGTTCCTTTTTCTTTAAATTCCACAATATCTTCTATAGAATCACTACAAAACAGAAGTTCCTGATCTCCTCCATCTTTAATCCAAATCCCTAGTTTCCCTTGCTTTGTATATGGCTGAACACAACTTTTCCAATTAAATTTCTTTTTATCTTTTTCAAGTTCTCTTCCTACTCTCTTACCTTCCTTAAAATCTATAATTCGTTGATCTTCATATGTACTGTATGGCATTGTCAATGCTACAGTATTATTATAAGCACATGGAAAATAATTAAATGAATTATATCCTAAACAGTCCTGTGTGTTTCTATATTGAACATTTTCAATAGGAGCACTATAAGTATGTCTTATAGGATTTTCTACTTTATCCTCTTTAAAATCGCTTGATATTGTTTCAAGATTTATTCCATTTGCTATTCTTTCGTTAATAAGCTTTGTATAATCGATTTTTTCCATTTCATATTCCTCTTATTTTCACTGTAAATTTCTTAAACTTTAATTGATGCTATTTATAAATGTCTTTTTCTTTGATGTCCATGATTTCATTGGTATAATCTAATCACTTTAACATTAGTATTGTCTTTTTCATCATATTTTTCTCCTTTCATTCTCCTATAATGACTTCGTGCTACAAATACAGTGTAAGCTATTTTTGCGATTTATTTTAGGTAGCAAACCCCATATAAAAATTATATGAATTTATCCCTTTTTTTTTAATCCTATTCATGTTATAATAAAAGTT
>DVIZ01000065.1 GCA_018710905.1 Candidatus Scybalomonas excrementigallinarum
GCAATCATAATCGGATCATTATGTTCTTTTTGTCCTAACATTCGTAATGCAATGGTCTGATTTGCATAGAACTCTTCATAAGTAGACTGGCTCTCCTCTTGTTTTTCTGTAGCACTTACTGGAGAGATTAGCACCATACTACAAATCACAGTTAATAAAATAATCCAAATCTTTTTCATCCCAATTCACTTCCTTTACCTTGGTGCAAGATAAGAAAACTCAGGCAAATTTCTCAGCACTCCAAAAATAATAAATCCAATTACCATGCACCACAATAAAATACCTTCTTGTTTCTTATTGATCTTTCCATACTTTTTTATTTCAATAATAGATTTTATCCCTATGAAAAATAAAATTGGAATACAAATCATAATCATTTGATTGGCGTAAAATGCAGACTTTATATCTCCCTTTAATAAAGCAAGACACATCCTTGACACGCCACAGCCTGGACAATAAAACCCTGTTATTTTATAAAAAAGACACGGAATGGCATATCCTGTTTTTTGAACAAAAAAGGCATATCCTAGTCCGACGATGCCAACTAAAACTGCCTTTTTTATTCCTTTTAATATTGAACTCTTTTCCATGAAGAATCTCCATCAAGCAATTGATTTACTTCATTTTGCATTAATACTAATCCAATAATTGGAAAAATTAACTGAAGAATTAAATATAAAATTCCACTATTACTAGAAGTTCTTCCTCTCTTTTGTTTTGCAATATCAATCTTTTCTCCCATTTGATATGCCCAGTAGAGACCATAAATATTGCAAGTGATAATCGTTAATAATAATGCTAAAATCCCTGATGCATAATTTGGATTTTCTGATAGCTCATTGGCGTCATCGGTTACACAAACAATCCAATAAAGCTCATAAATCCCACAAGTAATAATCGAAAAAATAATACAAAGAGCTAAATTTCTTTGTTTCATCGTTTTTTCTCTCCTCCTTCTTCTTTTGTTAAATTCTAAATTTAACTATCTTTATTTTATAATTTTATCATATTTTATATGATTTCACAATATTATTCCACTCTTTCAAACAAAGTGTGCGCCCAACACTCTTCGCGACTTTCGGTCACTCCTAGCAACGTACACTTTGCCGCGCGCGAGCAATTTGCGAAGCAAAATTATCTTCTTTGCATACAATGAGAAACTCGCTCCGCGGGTTTCTCATATTCGTGGGCGGCGTCAAATAGAAATGCAAGCATTTCTGCTTGACTTATGCCTTCCACGCAAGCTGCGCATCGTTCGCACATAGTGCTTTTTCATTACAAACAAAACTGTTTATTTTCTACTCAAACATTCTAACGCCTTTTTACAAACTTGAGTGCATTTTCCTCGAATTCCTTGTTTTAAGACTCTAAAAATTCCCCACATTCCTGATTCTACATCCCATTTTAGACTTCCAGAACGGTATAGATAATCGCCCGGACAAGAAGCTCCCTCTTTTAAATCCATATGAAACGTATTGCCAATACTAATGGCTCCTTGCATGGAACGTGCTTTTCCTTCGCCTCCTACTTCTTTTATGTTGTTCCACTCATGACCATGAATACAAAAACCTACATTTCTCGGCTTATCTGCTGGCATCATAGCTCGAAATATCACTCTTTCTCCTGTATAGGCTTTAAAAATAGGGGTGGCTGGATCCCCATGAACCCTACTACTAAATATTTTTGAAATTCTATGATCTCGTTTTAATCGATTGGCAAATCGTTCTGAACGATAATTATATCCCTTTTCTCCTGTATCTTCTGCATCCACTTCTTCTTCCCCTTCTTCTCTTGTGGTTTGTATTAACTTTCCGTCCTTATCGAGCATACGAATTCCATTTTGAATAAATAAAACACATTCTCGAAACGTTTCAATGCCCGGTGCAACAATAACAGCCTCTTCCTCATAACTACCTTTTGCTAAGGAAAAGTTTTTATACCAACTTGCCCCTGCTGGCTCAATTACAATTGCTCCAAACAATCCATGATACCGATGATTTCTCATATCTCCAAATGATTGAATTAAACAACATCCATATTCTTGATCTGCATACCATAAATATTTTTTACTTTCTCCAACACCAACCGTTTGTTCCTGACTGTTATATCCAATATTAATTCCAGAATCACTGATTGGATCGTAGTGTAGAAACTGAGGGTTTAACGATACGCGCATCGAAGGTGTATGCTTCTTATCTAATGGAACTTTTGGATAATCATAATAAGGAATTGGTCTTGACGGATCAAAGAAATTATGAAGTGTCACTTCGATCCACTCTCCTGCATTAGCACGTAAAATAAGCGGTTTTGGATTATAGTTTCCACATAACGCTTGATCGACATCTTCTAATGGTACAAATATCAGTCCATCTGGGTCATGATCCCCATAACCATTATATTCCACCTTTTTTTGAATGGCTGCAATTTCATATTTTCGAATTTTGGAATGATTGTTCGGACACGGTGGCAAGGATGCCATGCGTTTTATCCCTTTGCACAGAGGTTTTAAACAGTCTCTTTCTTCCTTATATACTCTTATAATTCCCCAAAGACCTAACCATGCATCATCAATTCCTCCAAAATAATATAAATAATCCCCTGCACCATAAGATTTTTCAATCCGAATATTAAATGCTTCCGAAATTCCAAGCGTTTGTGAAGCAACTTCTAATGATTTGTTGTCATCGATTTCTTTTTTCCATGACATTCCTGTTAAGTTAAAGCTATGCTGTTCTTCATGAGCACCATCCAAAAGGCGAATCACTATCTCATCTTCTGGATAAGTTTCCAAAATAGGCGTAGCTGGATCCCCATGAACAAGAGAACTGAAAATATAAGCAGGGTCATCGTGCTCTTTTAAACGCTCTCTCATTGGCTCTGAGCGATAATTAATTCCCATCACTCCTGGATCGTCATGAGAACCCATGACTTCTGGCGGATTTAATGGTTGATTCTTTTTATCAAACAATAAGGCGAAATCATGAACAAATAACGCAAATTCTCGAAATGATGTTCCATCTTTTTTCTTAATCACTGCCTTTGTTCCATACTTTAAAGGTTCTCCCGTTTTCACATCATGAAAAGTAGCACCTGCTTCCTCCACAATAAGTGCCCCAAATGCACCATGTTGTTGATGAGAATTGGCAAATAGGTGATCGTGGAAAAATACAGTTTTTAGCTCGGTATTAGCAAAAAATCGTTCAATCAATGTTTCGTACTGTCTTGCTCCTGCAATATTATTCCATCCATTGGCTGCCCCATCGGATACAATCGTATCAAACTTCACTAAATGAATATGATATCCTACAATATCCGTCTTCGTACGCATTTGAAACGGACTTTCTTCTAAATATTCGGGCAATAAGTTAGTAAGCCTGATTTCTACACAGTCACCTGCATTCACACGAATTACAAGTGGTTCCACTTGAATTTCTTCTTTTTCCACTTTTTCAATATAACTTTCTAATCCTCCGTGTCGTTCTAGCTCCTCTTTTAACACAAAAAATCTTCCTTGTGGATCGTGCCATCCATATTTATTATAAGTAACCTTTGCTTGAACAAGTGCCAGTTCAAATAATTTTACCGATGTTTCCTCTCCCATACAATCTTCTTGTTCCTCTTTTTCTTGTTGATCTACATGACAAGGACAAGTATCCGTATAAAGGGCTCCTGGTTGAAAGTGTGTTACAAAATTTTCTCGCTCCAAGTCTGTTGGTTCTATTTTATTACTTCCATCTGGATTTAAAACACCAAGTGGTGGCTGTAATGGACGTTCTCCAAATGTTCCGTTAATAAAATTTGGATACCCTGGATGCTTTTCATCTTTTTTCGGTGGTAATTTTCGATCCTTTAACGGCATTAATGCTGGAATTTTTGTTCCGTCTGGCAACTCGCCATCTCCTTCTTCTAATCTGTCGTAAATTCTCCAAAGCGTCCACATGCCTTCATGAAAGTGCGGATACAGATGGCAATGAAAAATAGCATCCCCTATCATACCATTGAGACTTCCTGCCCCATGCAAAATATCAAGAGTATAACATTCTTGTGGGCTAATGGAAATGGAATCGATAATGGTCGAATTTTGATTGTCTGCATCCAGTCTCCATTGATGGTTGTGAAGATGAAAAACGTGAGTTTCTTTGATCCCTCCATGAATCAATCGTATCTTTGCTGGATCTCCAACATAGGCTTTTAAAATAGGAGGGGCTGGATCTCCATAGGTCCATGAACTCATGGAAATATCTTCCGCCATATCAGCTTCTTCTTCCGTCAGCGGTAAACGGTTCCTCATTGGTTCTGAACGATAACTAATGCCTGTTGTAGCAGAAGGAAGTCCTGTATGGGGATCCGTTGGTTGATTTCCATTTTTATCTTTTACTTCCAATTCATCATGAAAAAACACTGCATATTCTCGAAAAGCGGGACGATATGGATGATAAATATCTGCAAATAGTCCACTTTCTATTTCTTCTCCTGTCTCTGGATCAAACCAACTTGACTCTGCTGCCTCCACAATAATGGCTCCAAATAATCCATGCACATTGGTTCCTTCCTCACTGCTTCTTGTATCCCCCATATCATGAAAGAGATAAACTCCTTCCCTTTTTGCATACCATGTATAAGAAATACAATGTTTCGTTGTTGTATCTTTATTGAATCCAACACTTGCTCCGTCTGATGTTTGCACTTGATAATCAAGCCCTTGCACATGAATGGACAGTTCTCGATTTAAAGAATGTGTAAATTTTATTTTTACCGTATCCCCTACATTGGCACGAATAACCAATGGCTGTACTTTCTCATATGGCTGTGGTATTGTTTGTTTCCACCGTTTTATCGCTTCTTCTTTTATCATTTTTGCATCCTGTTTTAAAACATATAATAATCCATTTGGATCATGATCCCCATATTTATTATAGACAATTGGTATTTCTATTGCCTCGATTTCATAATAACGTATTTGCTCTTTTTTAGGATAGTTACAAAGTTCCATTACCCATTCCCCTTTCTTTTACCTGACAAAATAAATGAGTTTTATTAAATATCTTGCATAATTTCCCATACTCTCACATACCTTTATAAGTTATAGTTTCTTTTTATTATATTCAAAAAAATCAAAAATGCTATTTATCGACAAGGAAATGCAAAAAAAAGAAAACGAAAAAAACACCGCCAATATTAGTATTTTCTCTCTAATATTGACAGTGTTTTTCATCATCTTTTTATTTAAATTTTTTATTTCAATGTTAAGCGCGAAGCTCAATTCCCATTTTCTTTAATTCATCTAAGATCTTTTCAACAACAGTATTAACTTCTGCATCTTCTAATGTGCGATCTTTTCTTCTAAATGTCATAGAATAAGCAACGGATTTATATCCTTCTTTGATCTGGCTTCCTTCATAGACATCGAATAACTGGAAGCTTTCTAAGATCTTGCCACCACGTTTTTTAATAACTTTTTCCACTTCACCAACTGGAATTTCTTTGCTCATTACCATACTTAAGTCACGAGTCATTGCTGGGAATTTAGCGATTCCTTCATATTTTCTTTCAAAAGTAGCCTTTTCTACTAATACTGGCATATCAATCACTGCCACATAGGCTTCTGTACTGAAATCATAGTTATCACATACTTCTGGATGCACCTGACCCATGTAACCAACTTTTTCTCCCTGTAAGAAAATATCCGCTGTACGTCCTGGATGTAAAAATGGATAAGAACCTTTTGCATATTCTGACTGTCCTTCTAATCCTAATTTCTCAAATAATTCTTCAAGAACTCCTTTTAAGTCAAAGAAATCGCCTGCTCCATACATACCGAATGTAAACTGCATTCTCTCTTCTGGAAGCTCTGTAAGAGGAAGAGATTTTGGAAGGTAAATATTGCCCATTTCGTATAATTTAGCAACTTTATTTCTACGATTGTAGTTTGTTGCTAAAGATGTGAGCATACCATTTAAAGAGATGGTTCTCATAATGCTGAAATCTTCTCCTAATGGGTTAGAAATTACAATCGCCTGTCTTTCTTTTGCATCTTCTGAAAGCAATAATTTATCAAATACTTTCGGACTTTCAAAGGAATAAGTCATTCCGCCGTTGAAACCATTTTGTTCTGCAATTTGTCTTGTAACTTCTTCTACTCTTCCTTTAAAAGATTTTTTACCAGCCGTTGCTTCTCCTCTTGGAAGTGTTGTTGGAATGTTATCATATCCAAAGAAACGAGCCACTTCTTCTGCAATATCTGCCATACAGTTTAAATCTTGACGGAAAGATGGAATATGGAGAAGTCCTGTTTCTTTCTCATAAGTCAATTCAATTTTTTCAAGATATGTGAGCATTTCTTCAGGAGAAAGGCTTGTTCCAAGAAGTCCATTGATTCTCTCTGGTTCAAATGGAACAGTCACTTCTTCTTTTTGTACTGGATAGACGTCAACACAGCCACCTACTACAGTACCTGCACCAAACTCTTCAATTAACTGACAAGCGCGGTTAATCGCATCCATTGTATTGTTTGGCTCTAATCCTTTTTCAAATTTACCAGAAGCATCCGTTCTTAAACCAATTTTTTTAGAAGAAAGACGAATATTAGTTCCATCAAAACAAGCGGCTTCTAATAACAATGTCTGAATGCTGTCTGTTACCATGGAGTTTTCTCCACCCATGATTCCAGCAATACCCACTGGCTTTTCTGCATCATTGATCATGAGTACAGAAGAATCAAGAGTTCTTTCTTGCCCATCTAACGTTGTAAAAGTATCACCATCATTTGCACGTTTTACAATGATTTTATTTCCTGCAATTGTGGATAAATCATAAGCGTGCATTGGCTGTCCGTATTCTTCCATAATATAGTTTGTAATATCCACAATATTATTAATTGGACGAATTCCCATAGAAGCTAATCTTCTTTGCATCCATTTTGGAGATGGAGCTAATTTAATGTCTTTAACAATTCTTCCTACATAGCGTTTGCAAAGCTCCTTATCTTCTACTTCTACTTGAATGTAATCGCTCGCTTTTTCATCATTTCCAGTTTCTTTGATCACTGGTGGATAAAAAGGTTTATTAAAAGTAGCAGCTACTTCTCTTGCCATACCGATCATGCTAAAACAGTCAACACGATTTGATGTAATTTCAAATTCAACAACGGCATCATGAAGTCCAAAAGCCTCAATAGCATCATCCCCTGGTTTTACACCATCGTTTTCACTGAAAATATAAACGCCATCTTCTGGTGCTTCTGGATACATTTCTCTTGTGCATCCAAGTTCTTCTACGGAACACATCATACCATTGGATACAACACCACGTAACTTTCCTTTTTTAATTTTAATGCCTTCCTCTGGAAGCGGACTTCCATCATGTCCTCCAGCAACACGTCCACCATCTAATACGACCGGAATCATATCGCCTTCTTTTACATTGCTAGCTCCTGTTACGATCTGGGTTAATTCGTCTGCTCCGATATCCACTTGGCATACCACTAACTTTGTAGCATCTGGATGTCTTTCAATAGACTTAATCTGTCCAACAACAATTTTATCTAAGTTTTTATCAAGCTCTACTGCTGTTTCCACATGAGAACCAGAGAGCGTCATTTTATCTACATATTCCTGAAGTGTGCAATCAAGATCAGGAACATAGGCTTTAATCCATGAAATTGGTGTATTCATAACTGTTATATCCTCCTAGAACTGTTTTAAGAAACGTACATCGTTTTCATATAAGAGACGCATATCGTCGATTTCATATTTTAATAAAGCAACACGCTCTAACCCAATACCGAATGCAAATCCTTGATATTCTTTTGGATCAATTCCACAAGCTTCTAATACATTTGGATGTACCATTCCACAACCTAAAATTTCAATCCAACCGCTTCCTTTACACATACGGCAACCTTTTCCACCACATTTAAAGCAAGTGATATCCACTTCTGCACTTGGCTCTGTAAATGGGAAATGATGTGGACGGAATTTTACTTTTGTGTGCTCTCCAAAAAATTCTTTTGCAAACTGTTGTAATGTTCCTTTTAAGTCAGCAAAGGTAATTCCTTTGTCCACGACTAAACCTTCTACTTGATGGAAAGATGGAGAGTGAGTCGCATCTACCTCATCAGAACGGAATACTCTACCTGGAGCAATCATACGAATTGGCATCTTACCTTTTTCCATAACACGAGCCTGTACTGGTGATGTCTGAGTTCTAAGAAGAATATCTTTTGTAATGAAAAAAGTGTCTTGCTCATCTTTTGCTGGATGATTTTCTGGAATATTTAACATTTCAAAATTATATTTATCATATTCCACTTCAGGACCTTCGACTACTTCATATCCCATACCAATAAATACTCTTTCTAAATCATCAAGAGCAATTTGATTTGGATGACGATGTCCCATGTTGATTTTTTTTGCTGGAAGAGTAACGTCAATGGCCTCTAATTTCATTTTCTCTTCACGAATTTTTTTCTTTAAACGTTCGGTTTCTTTTACAAGATACTCTTCAATAACCGCTCTTGTTTCATTGACCATCTGTCCAACTTTTGGACGTTCTTCTGGTGCAACATCTTTCATTCCTTTTAAAACTTGTGTTAATTCACCTTTTTTTCCTAAAAAAGATACTTTAATATCATTTAAAGCATCTAACCCGTTGGCTTTTTCAATCTGTGATAAGGCAGATTCTTTAATTGCCTGAAGTTTTTCTCTCATTTAGTTTTCCTCCTATTGACACACTCTTCGTTACTTTTGAATTTTTATTTCTTCTCTTTCAGTGGCACATTCTTACACCCAGTGCTTTTTATGTTATAGGATGGCTCGCTTTGCGAGGCAAAATTATCTTCTTTGCTCGCTGCGCATCGTTTGCACGTAGTGCTTTTTTATTCTATAGGATGACTCGCTTGCGAGGAATTTCCTATAGAATAAAAAAGCCCCCGTTATGTCTTCTAGACACAACGAGGGACGAAATTCTCCGTGGTACCACCCTAATTCTTAAAAATTCTTTAAGCACTCTTTTTGCGTAACGTGCAACAACGTTATTTCCTACTCGTAAACTGTCACTTTCAGAAACACTGCTCCGATGGGAATTTCAACTATAATTTGAACTTATCTGTGCTTTCAGCCGATGGCACAAACTCTCTGAAAGAAAATTATAATCTACTTTACATCTTCTTGGCATTTGCTTTTTATGCATTTTTTCTCTAAAATTGATATACACTAATATTGCAAGCATATCCTTTAAAATTTTTATTTTATTTATGTCTTGCTTGTTTTATTTTAACACAATGTCTGTTTGTGTCAAGCTATTTTGCTTGTTTTTTCTATTTATATGTGCTAAAATCCCATATGCTTTCATTTCTAATGATGCTAAGCAGCCTAGAAAACGATGCAAAACATATTTTATGAGGTTACACTATGAATTTACTTCAATTATATTTTAAATCAAAAGCATTTTTGGCAAAATATAAAGAGGATCATGTGTCCGCTTTTGCTGCTCAGGCAGCCTTTTTTACCATTTTATCATTTGTACCATTTATTTTATTTTTATTTACAATGGTTCAATATCTCCCAATTGAACGGGAAGTGATTACGAAAATTATCGTCATGATCGTTCCAAAAGAAACGGATGCTCTTGTAGAATCATTGATAACAGAATTATATTCAAAAGTTAGCGGTACTTTAATTTCTGTAACCATTATTACCGCTCTTTGGTCTGCTTCCAAAGGTATTTTATCGATTAATCGAGGATTAAATGCTATTTATGAAATTAAGGAAACAAGAAATTATATTTTACTCCGTGTTAGTTCTATGTTTTATACTTTGGCATTTTCTATTTTAATTTTACTACTACTTATTCTTGTAGTATTTGGAAATAGTCTATATCGATATATTATAAAAATAGCACCTATCGTTAGTAAAATTATTGATCCTATCTTAAATTTCCGCTATTTAGGAACTGGAATTATACTGATTGTATTTTTCTGTATTACTTATACATTTATTCCAAACTGCAAACTTCGTTTTCGAGATCAATTGCCTGGAGCTCTTTTTTCCACCCTTTGCTGGACAGGACTTTCTCTCGCATTTTCGATTTATATCGATAATTTCAGCAACTTTTCTTATATGTATGGAAGTCTTGCAAGTATTATGATTTTAATGATTTGGCTTTATGCTTGTATGAACATCTATTTACTCGGTGCTGAAATCAACTATTTTCTTGTAAACATTTGGTCAGATGAATACTACTAAAACGAAGCAAATGCTCTGAAATCAATTGCTATTTCCAATGATTTTCAGAGCATTTTTCATAGTTATTTATTATTTCCTGATTTTAAATTTCACTACTTTTGTCCCAGCATATTGACCTTTTCCTTTTATTATCATCTGTGCTGTTCCAACTTTTTTATTATTTTTGTATGAAATTGTATAATCTTTATTTTTCTTTAGTGTTTTTGTGCCATACTTTATAACTGGATTTGGTTTCACAAGTTTTCCTGTATAACGATAACTTTTTTGAACTGTAATCTTAGTGCTTCCAATATTTTTCTTAATTTGGAATGTCAATTTCTTTGTACCTTCGTAATTGCCTTTTCCTCTTACGATTACAGTCGCTTTTCCAATTTTCACATTGTTTTTATAAGTTAATGTATAATCTTGATTGCGTTTTAATGTAACTGTTCCATTTTTGATTGTCACATTTGGCTTTACTGCTTTTTTTGTGTAAGGCTTATCCGAAATAGTTTCAAATTTCAACTTTGAAATGGATGCTTTTTGGATTGTAAATACCTTTTTCACAGTTCCACGATAATCATTGATACCACGAATAACCGCTGTAGCCTGTCCTGCATTTTTATTATCACTATAAGTGATTGTATAATCTTTTCCTTTTTCTAATTTTACAATTCCATACTGAATTTCCACATCCGGCTCAATATTTTTTCCTGTATAAGACTGAACAGGAATTTCACTAATATTTAATTTCTCAATATCTACTCGATATTCTGTATTCGGAGATTCCTCTTCTACCTCCTCATAATCATCATAAATATTAGAGCCATCATTGCTATTGTCGTTGGCACCATTATTCGTATTATTATTGGTATCTTCTGGAGTTTGCGACTCTACATTGACAGAAACTCTATCGCTTTCTTCTAGCTGATTTTGAATACTTTCTTTCATAGTAGGATACTTAGAATAAAAGTCTTCATTATCGGATGTTATCATATCTAAACTTTTTGGAGCTAAAGAAAGTATCTCTTCTTTTTCTCCCTTTCCTAAAACAGTAAGATTTCCAATGGTAACTGCTTTATCTTTGTCATGAAATAGTGGCGTTATTGAGGCAACATAAATTTCTAATTTCTGTTTATCTTCACTGACCTCTGCTTTTAATACTTTGATATCATTCATGGGAGATAATTGAATATTTGCCTCTTCAATTGTAGTCGCACTTGATAGTACGGAAAAAGTCAAACGGAGTGTCTTAATTCCTTGTTCTACCATTTCGGATGTCGGATAAATCTTAATCGTAGTTTGGTTATTTTGTACTTCCGTTTGTATCAATTTTAGGCTTGATTCTGCTTTTACAGGGGATACCAAAGCAAAACTTCCTGTTAAAACGATAGCACATAATAGTCCTAATTTCTTTAACTTTATCATTCGTTCTCCTTCATTTCTCTTATTCTACCTGTGTTTGTGATTCTAACATAAGTTGCCCTTCTATTTCTACACTCTCTTCTTGCTGATCCATTTCTTCGGAAGAATCCTCCTTTTGTGAAGAATCACTGATTATTTCTTCCTCTGTCGGTTCTTGCTTGTTATCGAGATCACTGTGTAAAGTGATCTCTGGTAACTCTTCTGGAACTTTTACATAGAACGTATCACTCACAAGACGCTCTCCTGCGTTTGTTAAAGCATCATCCACACGATAAAGTTCCACTTTAATTTCTTTTCCTTTTAATTGCTCTATATATTCTTTATCATCAATGAAGAAGATCCATCTTCCTGATTCAATATTGCCTAACTGTCCATCTACTGGTGTTGGGGCAAGAATGATCTGCTCTCCACCGATAATTTGGTTGTTTTTATCTCTTAAAAGAACAACATTATAAGCTGGATTTCCTTTGTACTCTCCAGTGAAGACTAAAGCACCTCCGCTAATAACAGCATTTTCTGCATACATATAATCTTCTTTTAATGTTCCAATGGCATCAATTTCCACATTATCACCTGCTGGTGCTAATACATCAAGCTCTGCAATTGATAAGCTCTGTTGTCCAACGGCTTCAATTTTTAAGTAAGATGTGTCATAAACATAGAGTTTATCATCATCTTCTTTGTTAAAATAAGTCGATGCTATTCCATCTTTATATTCTAATGTTCCCTCTTTTATTGGTTCTCCCCAATTTACGCCATCTTCACTTACATAAAATTTAAACTCTTTTAAAGCGTTTGTTTCATCGCTGCCATCTTTTAAACGAACTTGAACGCCTGCAATGGAAATGTTTTCATTAAAGTTGACGATCATTGTTGCATTTTCCTCTTGTGTTGTTCCAACATAAGATTCTGCTGTTGTATTGTCAAAAATAATGGCTCCAAGTGCTGATTTTACTTCTGTCTGATCCAAATTTCCAGTTCCACTTACTGGTGCGGAATCTGGATGTTGATCATTTTTATCAACTTCTGTATCCTGTTCTGAATGCATATTCGTTGTAACCGTCCAATTGGTTTTATCCAAAAATACATTTTCATTTTTCATTTTAATTGGTTGTAATACCGCTGTTTGCGTTGTATTTAAAAGACGATCATAAGCAATCACTTCATAATTAAAGACGCGATTATTTACTGTCTGCACAGGATCCACAAATACTGTTTCTCCATCACTTGTAGCTACAAATCCAACGGTTACGCCATTTCTAATAATTTCATATCCAAGAATTTCATCTGTTGCTTTTGAATCATTTGTTATTTTGATTTTTACTTCAGAACGGCTTTCTGCATCTGGATTCTCAATCTCTGCTTTTACTGTTGTCGCTTTTGTTCTTTCTGCAATCTGCGCTTCATTCCCCTGATTTGCAACGCGGAATGCCTTAGAATCATCATCGATATACTGAATCTTTCTCGTTTCTTTTGGATACTGGCTCATATAGGCTTTTGTCTCTTCATTTGGCTCTAATCCCCAAGCTTCAAAGAAATCTGATAAGTTCTTCTTCGCTGCTGCAGATGCTAATCTCATGAAATTATTATTTGCATCGCTATTTAATGTTAACTTCACTTGATTTTCCTTTGTAACGATGTTTTGTGCTAACGCATCGGCATCTGCCTGTGCTGGATTTCTATCATAAGTATCCACTCTTGCATAGAAGAAATGATCAAACATTTCTTTTTGTGTTTCATATGTCATGTAGTTATAAACCGTATCATAAGCGAGATGTAGCTGCCAGTACATAGTAAGATTTGTTTCTTTTGTGCCTTTTGTTCCTGATGTTACATCTTTATAAACATCTTCATACTTCATACGATAAGACTCATTATTGTCCTGTGACTGGGCAAGCTGTGAGTAGAAGTTATTCGTCACTTCTGCTACTTCATAAGAACCTTGGTTAATAACATGTCCAATCTCATGGGCAATTCCCCAACCAAATAGATTTCCACTTACATATTGTCCATCTTCTGTTGTTTTAAATTCCTCTAAACTAAAGAGTCCTTGCACACTATCATAACCAATTCCAATATGTCCGCTTGCTGCATACATGAAGGCACCAGCAAACATGGTCATATAACGAATATTTAAACGATTGGATGGAACACGGTTTTTATTACCTACTGCTACATCTTTTGACAATCCTTTATGGTTATAGAATAGCGTCACCATTTTATCTGCAGAAGTTAAAATTCTCTCTAATGCATCTGCTCTTGTTTCTGTGGATACGGTCTTTCCTTCTCTTGTAATCTGAGCATCTAATCCTTTTAATACTTCTACTGTTGGAACAGAGAACATCACATAGTCGGTTCCAATATCCGTTCCTTGTAAGATACAGTTTTCTGGATCATAAGTGAAATCATAGCTACTATCCACAGCCCCTTCATGCTGTTTTGTATGGATTTCTTCAATACTCTTTGCATAAGCTTCTAACTGTTCTACATAGGTTTTAATCTTATCTTTTCTCTTTTCCGTATCTGTAATATCTTTCAGATCAAGGACAGGCACTTCTTGTCCTCCTAATACGCGAACAGAAATCTCTGCACTTGTATCTTTTCCTGTATATTCTATGTATAAGTTACCACCTTGTTCTTTTGCTAAATTATCAATATTTGAAATCTTCACCGTATTATTTCCAACTTTTAAATTGCTAATCAGCGTTCTCTGCCAAGCATTCACTTCTGCATTGTATTGAGCAATAACAAGTTTTACTTCACTGCTATCTCCAATTGTTTTTCCACTTCTTCCTACGGTAATGCTAATCTCTTCTCCTTCACGAGCGATTACACCAAGTGGCTGCCATGTATTCAATGAACGAGAAAACTTCACTGCACTGTCATTTGCTGTTGTAAGTTTCGTATTCACTTTCAATGCTGGCTTAATATCCTTATTATTTAAGATTCTTTCCGCCTCATCCAAAATCTTTAATAAAATATTTTTCTTTGGATGATAATCACCGCTTTTCTCATCTGGTGTATTTAAATAGTCTTTTAATGACTGGATATCCTCTGCTGTTACGGTATCTTTTAATGTTACCATAGTGGCATCCGTAAAGAGTGCTTCGATTTTTTCTTCGATATCGTCATGCTCATAAAATCTCAATTCATTATAAGTAATTTTTCTTACATAAGAATCTACACCGATCTTTACTTTATCTGCTGTAAATGGTTCGTCACTCCAAAATTCATAATAAACTTTTCCATTTTTATCTCTTGACTGGTAAAATTCCCCTGGGACGACAACTTCTTTTCCATTATCATCAATATAAGCCACTTTCGATTGATAATACTTTGTATCGTAACTAGATGGTTGATCCGCAGCAGGAATTAAAATCAAATGATCCATTGTATACTTTTGATCAAACGTTACAATTGGTGGTTTATTGTTTGGATAAGAAACGTCTGCTGTCCAGTCATCCACTCTCCAACCGGTAGAATATAAATTATCTACAATAGCAAACTTATCCGTTGGGTGAATTCCTCCAATGTAAGTAACATCCGTGATATGATTGGAAGGTTTTCCTTCTCCATTTGAAGTATTGATTAACTTATACTCTGTTGTTTCTGGAAGGCTTTCATCAACGGTTTTTCCTTTATACATTTGAGATGGATCACTTGTTCCAATGACATTTGTTCCTGTCAAATAAATCTCATAAGTCGCCAATTGTTTCAAATCTTTTAAGGTATAAGAAGTTCCTACAATAGACTCAATTTTCTTATATTGTTCTGTTCCAGCTTCTCGATAGTATAAAGTATAAAAATCGGTATCATCCATTTCTTTCCATGAAATACTCAATTGTCCAACACCAGATTGGATAGAAACTCCTTCTGGCTTATCTGGTTTTTGTCCCACCACTGGAGATACTTCTATTGCATCAGAATAAGCACTTCTCCACTCTCCATTGACAGAGCGAACTCGAATCTCATATTGCTTTCCGTTTTCTAACTTCCCTTTCTTCCCGTTCTTAAAACTCTTAATGGTATAAGAAGTCGTCGTTGAAGATTGAATTTCTGCGGTTGCTGGTTTTCCTTTCTCCTGAATCTTTATCTCATATCCCATAACATTCGTCTGTTTTTCCCATGAGAGCTGGATTTGCTGATGTCCAGCTGTTGCTTTTAACTTCGTTGGAATATCTAATTCAGGCTGTGGAATTTTGGATTCCATATCATTGACAAACGTAACTTGTGAAATCTCTGCTAATTTCGCATCTGGATTTGTTGTGGCTGTTACTCGAATCACAACTCTTTTTATGGCTACCTGTTTTCCAAGATTGATAACAATACTTCCATCTTCTTTTACAATCGCTGTTTTCGTCTGTGCTTTTACAGATTGCAGACGTTTTACACTTTTTGTCTCTTTTACAATCGTCAATTCGATCGGATTTTCTTCTCCCTCTACTGTGACAAAGATGCTTCCCCCTGCAATCGCATTGTCTTCAGGAGTGGAAATCGTAATCCCTTCTGTTTTTACATCGGAGAGAATTTCCATATCAAGTTCTACTGGATTTTTTTCACTAATGACACCCTCTGCTTTTGGCTGTAACTGAACACTTGTTTCACTACTTAAAAGAGCATCAATAAGAGTGTCTCCTGATAACTCGGTTCCATCTTCTGCAAGAAACTTTGTATTGTCTCCATTTACTACCACATTGCTTGCATCAAGAAGTGCTGTTTTTTCTACTGTGGATTGTAAATTTTCTCCAGAGCTATAAGCAAAGTATTGTAAATCAACTAAATCTACCTTATCATCTTGATTTAAATCATAGATGGTATCTCCTGCTTCCTTCGTCCCTTTCTCCGCTCGTTGTATCGCTTTTATCAATGCTTCCTCATCTTTTTCATCGATGATATCATCCTGATTAAAATCGCCATATCCAATGGTTCCCATCTGCTGTGTCGCCTTTTCGAAAATTCCATTGCTCACATGAGTATCAACGATTTGTATTGCATTTAAAATATCGCTTTCTACGGTAAGCGTTTGCATATATCGTTCAAATCGACCACTTGTCTTCCCATTCTCTTCTTTGGCATCATCTACAATCACAGTATAATCGCCTGCCTCTAAGTTATCAAATAGTAAGCTGGCTGTCTGTACTCCATTTTCCTCTTTTAAAATTTGAACGGTCTCATCAATATTTTTTATTTGTTCTTCATTCCCCGCTTTTTGAACTTTCACGTACAGTCCCGCTTTTTCTAGTGGAATATTTAATGTAGAAAACTTCACTACAACTTGAATGGCACCTGTGTTTGCTTTTCTCTGTGCCGTTTTTACTAATTTTTTTGCAATCGTTTTTTGTCTTGATTGTTCGTTACTATGAGCATAGGCACTCACTGGCTGTAATGCCAAACACATAGCTAATGTACATGCAAGCACTCTTTTAATCATAAAACTCCTCCTAATAAATTGAGATTCCATATAGAATGATCGATACAAAGTTTCAATTATATCAGTGCTTTTATTTTATTACTATTGAGGCTTTTTTTATACAAAAAAAGACTATACCTGAAACGTTAGGATATAGCCAAAATACAAACATCACACATAAAATACTCTGTTCTTTGGCGAGCGTTGTATTTTGTAGCCCAGCTATCCTTTTTTTGTTTCCTATTTTCCAAACAAAAATTAGGATCTGAGGCTTTGCGTCACTGCTTCTCAACAGTTTTGCCCTTACTGCATAATTGTTTTTGTATTGATGTCGCCTATCTTATCAGAGTTTTTTTCCTTCGTCAATCCTCTTAAAACTGTGAAAAAAATCATAGGATTCCCGAGGAATTTTCTTAATTTTAAACGTATAATTATTCACAAAATAACGATATATTAAATTTTTATCCAATCTAAACTTCCATTTTATTCCTTTATTTCTTTTATAAATATATAAAATTTCTTTATTCTTAATTACTTATATTTTCCAATTTTCTGTATAAAAATAACATTTCATTTCTCTCATTTTCTTTCAAACTTTTTTTAAATTTCAAATAGAAAAATGCTTTTTTATTCTTTTCTCTTTTATAGTTTTCAGTCTTTTATTTTCTTTCATAATTATTTTTTTGCATCTGTTTTTTTGTAAAGATTTCGTTAAGATTTTAATATTGCTATCCGAGAAACGACAAAAGTGGTGAAAATCTCCTCTTTTGATCTTCACCACTTTTTTATCTAGTATTTACACAAAACAACAAGCCATGGAAAAGTATCAATACTCCCATATAGCCACTGTCTGCGAATCAGAGAAGTTTGCAAAGCGTACTTCTCACGTTTAATAACAAGTTTTAATTGTCACTCCTGGGAAATAATGTTTTGCCATCTCTTCCCAAGTGTAACCCGCCTGTGCCATTCTCATAGCCCCTGTTTGACTCATGCCAACGCCATGTCCAAAGCCACCGCCATAGAAAATAATATTTCCTTTTTTCTGCTCGATATAAAAATATCCACTTGGCAGTAAACTAGAAACACTCATCACTTTATCATTTTGTCCATAAATTTTTGTTCCACTCACTGCTAATGCCTTTCGGATCGCATATTCTTTTTGAATCAAAAAAGAGCCTTTTGTTCCTGTAATTTTACATACTTTGGCAACTCCACCAACCCCTCGTTTTACAATAGAAATCTTTTTTAATGTTCCTATTTTTTTCATTTCTAAAGGATAATTGGCTTTTAAACTTTTTATAATAGAAGTCTTTTTCTCGGTAATCGTCCAACGGTACCAAGTGTCCTCTTTCTCAAAAGTATCATAGCTTTCTGGAGAACGAATAAAGCTACGAAAATCTTTTTCTTTCTTTAAATTTAACGTAAGTTCTTCTGCTCCTTGAAAATGTCCTGTTAAATACTCTGGTGCTCGCTCTGTTCCATTCGAAAACCAAACATCCGAAGAATTTGTCGTATACCCACAAGATGTTGAAAAGAAATATGTAGTAGCAATGCTATCTCCATTCATTAAAATTTGACCTTTTGTATCACGCACCGCTTGATTGGCTCTTCCATCTTCTTTTGTGTTTTTATATACTTGACTAGCGGTGCTGTCCACAACATCTGCATGATATGCTTCATATGTACTCTTATTTTTTGCCTCCATAGCGTAGCTTCTTGCACTCACTGCCTGTAATTTTAACGCCTCTTCTCCATAGCTTACTGGCATTTCACTTGGAATTACACCATATAAGTACTCCTCCATTGATAACTCATTTACTATGACTATTTTTCCTTTTTCTGGATAAAGAGTAATCTTACCTCGATAGGAAGGTGCTTCTCCATTTCTCTCAATGGATAAAACCGTCAATTGTCCATTTTCTTCCATGGACTGAATTTCAGTCACCTCGCTTATATCCTGAAATACAATGGATTCTCCTGCTGATTTTTCTATTACTTCCTCTCCTACTTTCACTTCATAATCCGTATCACTTACAATCGTAACGGTTGAATGATAAAGAGAGCTAAAACCTGTTGTATGTAAGGCAACTCGTATAGAATCGCTCGTATCTAAAAAAGTTTCATCATCGATTGGAGGAATCGTTTCTGACTCTGTCTGTCCTTGATTTAACTGACTTCCTCCATCCTCTGAGCGACTTGCTATTTTTTTTGTAACAAGATGGCTGGCACCAATAATAAAAATAACGGTAACTGCCAACAATAAAAGTGATTTTTTCATTCTCATAAATGGTCGTCCTTTCCCCCAAAAGAGGGCTTGTATTCTTTTCAAAACGTATGTCCATTTTATAAAAATTATTCCTTGCATCGTATGTATCCTCTTATTTTCTTATTTTTTATCCAAGATTTCCCCTTCTTCTCTTCTAGATTCACTCCTGACACTCCAACGGCTAAAGCACGTTGGGTTCTTATGTACATTCACTTCCAAATATACTCGAAAGTATATAAGACTAATGAGTTTCCACAAGACTTTTATTACCAAAGACACCTTTGTATCTATTAACGATAATATTAGGCTCGTGTCAAAAC